>NZ_JAGHZH010000005.1:0-24181 GCF_017746885.1 Roseofilum sp. SBFL
ACTCCTTCCAATGTGGCTCTTCTTTAGCTGAAGAATTAATGGAGTGCAAACCTCATAAGCGGTGGTTTTTTCCCCAAGGGCTACAGGCTCTATCCCTTATACAGTCTAGTTTTTAGCCTCCTTGTCACCCCTTAAGGGGGAGCTGATGTCAATGCTATCAGTCGTAAGAATGAATATGCACTGATGAACGCAGCTTCTAAAGGATGTCAGGAGATATGTAATTATCTAGCCCCTCTGACTTCACCGGAACTACGGAAGTGGGTAGAAAAACTACATCCCCAAATGGTTCCAAGCGAGGCACCTAGAAAAATTGATATTCTGAGTCATGTGAGAAAGAGTGTTCGACGTTACAATCGTCGCCAATCACAAAAATAGACCTCTTGCATAATTGTGCAGAAAATAAATGGCAATGGAGTAATCCTGCATTCTTACCCCTATTCCCTATTCCCTATTCCCTGACTTCTGCAAGAAGTCTAATGATTGACGTGAGATGGGGAAACTAAGACTTCTATTGCTCTATGCTTAGTCTAGAAGAACAGGGCAATAATTTAGGCTTGTCTAATTCTCCATGTCTTGAGCATCTCCCCATCCCTGTGTCTACACTATGTGGGAATCAACTCCCCAGGACGTAACCTTGACCATTTACCCTGTTCTTGTTTAAAACTCTCACATCCGACCACATCCCACTCCATCTCAATGATCTCTCCCTGGTGGCGGATATTGACATTAATTTCAGGGTTGATGGCTTCAAAATCTGGATTTTCCGTCAGATGGGGTTGTTGGTGTTGACCTTCCACGGCATGATAGGTAAGGCAACGGTCTACATATTCGCAATTGACACAAATGCACATAAGCCAACATCAAGCTAAAACATCACAATAGAAAAAGAGAAGGATAAAGCACGCTCCTCTTTCCTCATACCAATTCTCGATCGGTTTGGGCTTAACCATTGGCTGAGAGCAACTTACCTGGAATTGGTATCCCTCTGCTAATCTAACCTATTCCTTCTTGAAATTGCCCAAATGTGTTCAGATTGTAATTCACCATGCTTGACTTAACTGGTGTAGCTCTTAGTCCAGAAACCTGGCCTTTTGATTTAGAATCGCTTCCCGAAGATACTTGTTTAGTGGGGGGAGCGGTGCGCGATAGCCTGCTGAAACGGCAACGGGATTATCTGGATCTGGATTTTGTGCTGCCGGAAAATGCTGTAGAAACGGCGCGTCAGATTGCTAAATTCTATGATGCGGGGTTTGTGGTGTTGGATGCCAGGCGGCAAATTGCGCGGGTGGTGTTTGAAAATGCCACAGCAGATTTTGCCCAACAGGAGGGAGAAACCCTACATCTTGATTTAAAGCGGCGGGATTTTACGGTTAATGCGATCGCCTATAATCCGTTTACCCAGACCTTAATTGACCCATTGGAAGGCTGTCAAGATTTACAACGCCAACTCATCCGTATGGTATCGGCGCAAAACTTGGCTGACGATCCCCTAAGACTGCTACGAGCCTATCGCCAAGCGAGCCAATTGGGGTTTACCCTTGACCGAGAAACCCAAAAAACTCTAATTAGGTTAGCACCAAAGTTGCGTCAAGTCGCAGCCGAACGGGTACGGATGGAGTTAGGGTATTTACTGAATTTACATTCGGGAAGTGAAGCGCTGGAGAAGGCTTGGAAAGATGGAGTGTTAACGGGTTGGTTTCCCCATAGCTGTGCAGAGCGGGTGACTCAAGTCCATCAGGTGGATCGGATTGCAGAGGAATTGAGCGATCGCTGGTCTCAATTACGAGAACACTTTAATCAACCCATTCTCGCCAGCCAACCCACCAATAGAATCAGTTTAGCTAAACTGATTCTGTTTATCTCCCCAGAAGTCCAAAAAGCTGAGGCAGAACTAAAATCCTTGAAATTGAGTCGTGCTGAAATTCGTGCGGCGATCGCCGTTTTGCAGCGCTTACCAAATATCCTCTACCCGCAACAGATGGACTTGCGAGACCAGTATTTTTTCTTCCAAGCGATCCGTTCCGTTTTTCCGACACTGATGCTCTTAGCACGGGTGAGAGGGGTTGCTGTGGAGGCGATTGCGCCCTTGTGCGATCGCTTCCTCAATCCCAACGATCCTGTCGTTTATCCCCAACCCCCGATCGCGGGTAATACCTTGATTGAATCCCTTAATCTATCCAAAGGCAAGTTAATCGGTCAATTATTAACCGAAATTCAGATCGCCCAAATTGAAGGCAAGGTTAGCACCCAAGCAGAGGCGATCGACTTTGCCCACAATTGGCTCAAACCCATTAAACCTTAGCAGAGAAGGAGTTGGTTAGGATAGTTAGGTTATGGTTTGAGGCAATAGGCAATGGGTAATAGAAAATGTCCTAACTCTCCCTTTCTCTGCTATGGGACATTTTCTATTGCTAGAAGGCTTCGCACTCTACCCCTCTTCTGTCACTCTAGGAAGACCATGACAGCGCTTTGTGCTGTAATTTTATCTCAAGTTCTCGGAAGAACGCAATTCTCAACAACCAGAGGCAACATCATCTCAAATTTAGCCCCTTTTCCAGGTTGGGAGAAACAATTCAGTTCTCCCTGATGTTTTTCCGTAATAATTTGATAGCTAATTGCCAAACCAAAACCTGTGCCTTTACCCACCGGTTTCGTAGTAAAGAAGGGATCAAAAAGTTTCTCAATGGACTTTTCACAAATACCTAAGCCATTATCTTCAATCACAATTTTTACCCTCTTCTGGACTGGGTAAGTTTGAATGCGAATATAACTGGGATTTTGCTTAATTTCTTCATAGGAACGATTTTGATTATATTCATCCAACGAATCAATCGCGTTAGAGATCAAGTTCATAAAGACTTGATTAAGCTGTCCTGCATAGCATTCAACTCGAGGAATATTGCCATAGTCTTTAATGACCTGAATTTCTGGATGTTCGGGTTTCGCTTTCAGACGATTTTGCAAAATCATTAACGTGCTATCTAAACCTTCATGAAGATCCACTTCTTTGACCTGGGATTCATCCATTCGTGAGAAGGTACGTAGGGATTTAATAATTTCCTTGAAAAACGATGGCGATTAAGGCTAATCCCACAAGCAAAAAGTTTAAGGCAGTGTTGATCGCCATCCGTCCCGGAGAAGCGTTGGCAACAGCATCTACTGAATCTTTGAATACCAGTTGATCGATTCCAAAATCTATAGTTGAGACATATTGAACCAAGGTCAAAAAACTAATTAAAAATACCAAAATTGCTGAACTTTGGGAAGTCAAACGAGTTTTATTTGTCCCTGGGTCTTGATACCATGCCCATAGGGAAATACCACTAAAAAGAAAGCAAAAAGCAGTGTTTGCTTTCATGGTCACTAGACCTGGTAGCACACTTTTGAGGAGTCCAATATCAAAAAACCAGCCAATGATTACTATAAATCCAATCCAAAATACAGCGATCGCACTCTGTTTTGAGACTTTTTGCAAATTTGCGATTAATAACTTAGAGTGATAAATCACTGTTTTTTAAATACATCTTTATAGACTTGAATGAGTTTACCACTTTTTTGATTTTTTTGTAATTGCAGTTAAAATCTCATGAAATCTTTAGATTTGTAAATAAATTCTGGTTAAAGTTTAAGGTTAGCCATAAAATCAACTCAGTTGCTAATACCGTATTCCCCATTCATGCATAGTATCCTCAAAGTTGTCGATCGCATCCTAGACACCCGTCCCGATACCCTCGACTTTCGCGACCAACTCTACGAAGCGACCCTAGTAGATGTTCCGGCTCGCATCGACCTGGAAGAATACAGGAAACTGAATATTCCCATTCTGGATCAAGGACGGGAAGGGGCTTGTACTGGGTTTGCCCTAGCTACAGTTGCCCATTATTTGCTGGCGAAACGCTATGGGTTAAACAATCTGACTCCAGTTAGCCCCTGGATGTTGTACGCTATGGCCAAACGCTACGATGAATGGCCGGGAGAAGACTACGAAGGATCGAGTGCCAGAGGAGCCATGAAAGCCTGGCATAAACACGGAGTGTGTAGCGATCGCCTCTGGACCCATCGCTCCGGAAAAGTGAAACGAGACCTGACGGGAACTCAAGCCTCGGATGCATCCCAACGCCCCCTGGGAGCCTATTATCGGGTGAATCATAAAGACTTGGTTGCCATGCATAGTGCGATCGCAGAAGTCGGAATCCTTTATGCCACAGGACTCGTCCATGAAGGCTGGGAAAGAATCGACTCAGATGGCGCGATCCCCCTCAAAGAAACGATTCGAGGCGGCCATGCCTTTGCTCTAGTGGGCTATGACGAACGGGGCTTTTGGTTCCAAAACTCCTGGGGCAATACCTGGGGCAAAAATGGCTTTGCTCTGATCGCCTATGATGATTGGCTGCTCAACGGAACTGATGTTTGGGTCGCGCGTTTGGGGGTTCCGATTATCCTCAATAATCCCATTCCCAGAAAATCTCAGTCACGCAGTAGTCAGCAAAAAACCAGCGCTATCTATGCGAATTTGCGTCCTCACTTAATCAGTATTGGTGCAGATGGGGCATTAAGCGACAATGGAACCTATGCAACCTCCTCTGAAGCTGTCCAGAGAATTTTAACCGAAGACTTTCCCCAGATGAGCGAATCTTGGCAGAAAAAACGCCTCTGTCTATTTGTCCCAGGGGGTTTACAGTCAAAAGACCAGGTGGTTGAAGCGATGACCAACTTGCGGCAAGTCTTCCTCAATCAAGAAATTTATCCCCTTGCTTTCCTCTGGAATAATGAGTATGGTGCAACGTTAACGCAGATTCTGCAAAATGGCTTAAAGCAGCGGCGACCCGAAGGCACAGTAGAAGACAATCAGGATTTTATGCTCGATCGCCTCGATGATGCCCTAGAACCGCTTGTCCGTCCAGAGGGAAGTCTTCAATGGAGTGTGTTGAAAACCAAAGCCTTACAAGCAGCCAAAATCTACAATGGGGGAATACGCTTAATTTTGCAATTTATCGATCGATTGCAAAAACAAGAGCCGAATCTAGAAATTCATCTCGTTGGTCATAGTTTAGGCAGTTTGCTCTTAGAACCCTTGGTACAACTGTTAACCACAGACGGTTTAATTAGCGGTTCCCTCCTGGGGGGAGATGTGGGCTATGGTCAGGCGATCGCCTCCTGTACCCTCTGGGCCCCTGCTTCCACTCTATCAGCGTTTCATGAAAGTTATGGCCAGGCGATCGCCAACAACAAAATCGGCAAATTCACCCTGTTTACCCTCACCGATGAAGCGGAAAATAACGACCAATGCGCTAACATTTATCACCGCTCTCTACTCTATCTGATCGCCCATAGCTTAGAAGAAAAGCCCCGAATTCCCTTTTCGCCCACCCATGCTCAAGGAACGGCGATCGCTGGAATGGAGAAATTTATCCGCCAAGATGAACAACTGCAAAGTTGGATCGCCTCTGGCAAAGTGGATTGGATCTTAGCGCCCAATACCGGTTCCCAAGGCGCTCAATTCCATTGTGCCGCCCGCACCCATGAAGGCTTTTCCCAAGATCCAGCGACCTTAAGAGCAACCTTAGCTCGTATTCTGGGAGAACCCGAAATGGAGGAGAGCGAAGAGACTCAACAGTAGGCGATCGAGAGGCACAAGGTTGAGCGCATTTGATTAACGCTCTTCCGGAGGATGCCAACCGGCTGAAACCCAAGCTTGTCTTACAGCTACAGCATAGGGATTATTCAATTTTAAGGCGATCGCTGTTGCTCGCCCACAGGCTGTAATCCCCTGAATCCTTGTGCCATCTTCCAACCCAGTAAAATGGGAAGACCATTGTTGCTCACGAGGGTTGTATAACTCTACCTTTTTCTGGCTAGATATGGATTTTAGATCTAATCCATTACTCCTAACGGGTGGAATTAAGGAAATTATGGTATCGGCTAAAACGCTGGCTAAATCTCGGTTAGCCAGTTGTGCAAAACGTTTAGCCTGTAGATAAACATCATCAGGTAAGGTAATAGTGATTTGGGTACTCATGGGTTGGCATCAGACTTGAGTATTTTCAGGATAACGAGAAAATGTAGCTCACCTAGGGCCGAATTCTGGCAGAATCAGACATAGAGCAGTCGAAAACTGGAAACCGTAGGCGATCGTGTCCATTTCCCCCGTCTTTACTTTAGAGCTAAAATTTCTCACCATCAGTCTATGGCTAGGATTCATCTTCTTTGCCTCGGTCTGGCTGAGTCGTTATCCTTGGGCGAATGCGGAAATCATTCGTAAGGTGGTCCATATTGGCTCAGGAAATGTGATTCTGTTGGCCTGGTTCTTCGATATTCCTGCTTGGGTGGGGATAGCTGCCTCGATTGTATTTAGTGCGATCGCCCTGTTATCCTACTCTTTCCCCATCCTACCGGGCATTAATGGCATCGGTCGCCAAAGTTGGGGGACATTTTTCTACTCGGTGAGTATTGGTCTGCTCATTGCCCTCTTTTGGCCGTTGCATCAACCCTATTATGCTGCTCTGGGCATTTTGATTATGACTTGGGGCGATGCTCTAGCGGCCTTAGTGGGGCAAAATTTTGGTACACGTCCCTATTCCCTAGGCACGATTCAAAAAACCTGGGAAGGAACGACAACCATGTTTGCGGTCAGTTATCTGATCTGTGTCGTGATTTTGCTGCCGGTTTATGGCAATGTGAGCTTGATTTGGATTTCTTCAGCGATCGTTGCTCTGTTTGCCACTATTTTAGAAGCGTTTTCCCGCTTTGGTATTGATAATTTAACCGTCCCGCTCGGTAGCGCGATCCTGGCCTTTGGATTAATGGAAGGCTTAACCCTAGGAGAATTCTATCTCCGTTAACTCTCCCCATGACCCATGCTCCATTGCCCAAATGGTTTCCAAACCTGTAACACTCACACTAGAATCAATACCATGCCCTATGCTTAAATCATGCCTTCACCCGTGAAGTCGCCTAAATCAAAGTCCCAATTGCCCTTGGATCAAGTCCCCGATCTAGAGCAACTTGACAATATTAAAACCCAATTAGATCTGATTTTACTGGCACTGGAGGCCTTGGCGGGGATTGGCTCCGAAGCCATGCTACAAGCAGCAAGTAAACTTAATTTACCAGGAGTTAGCGATCGCGTCAGCTTGTGGCGTTTACGTCAAGCGAGTCCCTTACGCAAAGGGAGTGGCCGGAAAAAATTGGATGTCGAAGAGGCGCGATCGCTCGTGTTAATCTGTTGTGAATTAGCCCAAAATCACCAAGAACGGATTCGCCGTGCAGTCGGACTACTTGAACAACTAACGGCCGAAGATCGCCCCCCACATACGATGTCCCTCCTGGGGGATTATCTCGACACTTTTACCAATACTTATCAAGAGCGAATGCTCGACGGTGAAGACATCTCCCCCGATGAGCTTACCCCCCTAGCCCTCAAACTCCTAATCGATCTGCTCTTTTACTCAAGTCCCGGAGGCCCTCGTCGTCTCTGGTTAGCCCTCCTAGACCGCTCCCTCTGAATTCATTATTAATTATTAATTGATCCCATGAGTTCCTCCGTCATCCGACGCTATACCCCACCCACCTGCACCCTAGAAATTATCGGTCAATCTTCTCCCCTCTCGCGATGGATGAAACAACCGGTAATCAAAAACCTGCGCTTTCGCTTACATTTCGATGACCCACGGAAAGGAACAGAGGCTAAAATTACGGTTAAGGGCGATCGCACCCAACTTGAAAGCCTCTGCGATCTTGTTACTACCACCGTTCAAACGCTCCTCACCCAGTCTCCTCCAACCGAACCCAAACGCCTCACCCAACATCAACTCAACCTCGGCCCCTTCGGAGAAGATGACAACGACCTCACCGTTACCCTCAGCGCTTTGCAACTGTTCGATCTGGCCACGGCGATCGAACAATATACCTTAGATCTCGTTACTCTCCCTGAAGAAGTCGAAACGCCTAAACCCATCTCTCCACCCAACCCAACCTTAAGATTTGTGGCTAGTTTCCTGCTAGGTCTCGGCATCACCGCTACCAGTGTCATCATCTTGAAAGACTTGTATCCCTATCCAGAAGCGAGTTTTGAAACGGCCACTCAACCCCAGAGCGAAAAGGCGACTCAAAGCCCACAGATTGAGGATAACGCCTCAATTGCCCAACAACCCACTGTTCCCTCTGCCCCCCTAGAGGAAGTCCCCTCACCCTCACCCTCTCCCATGACTTCCGATGAAAAACTACCTCCTCCTCCCCCTGTGGGAGAGACTACCCCTGAATCTCCCGATCCTCCTCCTGTTGCCCATGCGATCCCATCCGAACCTCCGAGTATAGCCGCTTCAGCTCCCCCTCCTGCACCCAGTTTTCCGCCACCTGAGCCGGTCTTGAGTGCCCCTACTGAGGGCATCGCGCTCCCCCCCCCTATCCCTTTAGACGAACCGGAATCAGCGGCTATTTTACCGGCTCCTGACGCTGAACTCCCCGCCCTTGCACCGGCACCCTCCCTAGAGCGTCCCCCCACAGAACTTGATGATGTGATTCCTCCGACAGAAGCTCAAAGTGCTTCTCCTCCGTTAGACCTGAGTGCAAGAGCGGAACGTAACCTATTTGATAATATTCCCCAAGTTGCTGAAGCCCGGCAATATTTTGAACAGCGCTGGACTCCTCCAGAAAGTTTAAATAAAACCATTGAATATAATATTACGCTGAATGTCGATGGCACAGTTCAAGGCATTTCTCCCCTCGGAGAAACCGCCGCCACTTATTTAGATCGCACGGGAATTCCGTTACTGGGTGAACCTTTGGTTTCCCCCCTAGAAAGTAATCTTCAACCTCGCTTGCGTGTTGTTTTTAATCCTGATGGTACAGTACAAACTTTCCTGCAATCTTCTGAATAGGGAATAGACAGCACTTGTTATGGAATAAGCAATACTAGCTATTCCCCATTCCCCATTCCCCATATTCCCTAGCGCGAAGCGCTACATCGCCAGTAAGGGAGCAGCAGCAAGCAGGGTTTGGGTGTAGGGATGTTGGGGATGGGTAAAGATTTCGTGGGTGGTGTTGAGTTCGACAATTTTACCTTGATTCATGACCGCGATGCGATCGCATAAAAATCGCGCTACCCAAAGGTCATGGGTGATGAACAGATAGGTGAGTTCAAACTCCCGTTTCAGGTCTAACATCAGTTGTAGCACCTGTGCTTGCACGCTGGCATCGAGCATACTGACGGGTTCATCGCAGATCACCAGTTTCGGCCGCGTAATCAGAGCGCGGGCGATCGCCACCCGTTGCTGTTGTCCCCCAGAAAGTTCCCCTGGATAGCGAGAATAGTAGGTTTCTGTGGGGGTTAAACCGACTCTTTCTAGCATCTCTGTGACCCTTGGTTTCGCCGTCTTGGGGGTTTCTAGACCATGAATGAGGAGGGGATCAGTAATGCTCTCACCGACTGTCATGAGGGGATTTAAGCAGGCGTGAGGGTCTTGGAAAACCATTTGCATCTGTTGACGCAGTTGGCGCAGAGATTTACGGTTGATAGAGGTAATTCTATTACCCAGAAATTCGACCTTGCCGGAGGTGGGTTTAATCAGTTGTAAAATGGTGCGCGAAAGGGTACTTTTTCCACAACCCGATTCTCCCACCAGTCCTAAAATTTCCCCCGGATAAAGTTCAAAGTTCACCCCATCCACGGCTTTGATGACGGTTGCGTTTCGGGTAAAGAGTTGTTGGATTAAATTGCTCTCTAAGCTGTAATGCTTATTCAGATTGTCCACTTGAAGTAAGGGTTGCTTTTCGGGGACAGTCGTCACTGCTTTGGTCTCGATCGCGTGAATATGGAGTGCCGCTTCCAGTAATGATTGGGTATACTCCTGTTGGGGATGAAAGAGTACTTGTTTGCTCAGATCGCGCTCAATTAATTTCCCTTGATACATCACTGCAATTTCCGAGCAGTATTCCCCCACTAAGGCTAGATCGTGGGAAATCAGCAATAACCCCATTTCCCGCTCGGCACATAATCGGGTTAATTCCTGTAGAATTTGGGCAGAGACCGTTACATCTAAGCTGGTGGTGGGTTCATCGGCAATAATCAGCTTCGGATTTAATAATAGTGCCAAGGCGATTGCCACCCGCTGACGCATTCCGCCGCTAAACTCGTGGGGATATTGAGACCATCGGGACGCAGGAATACTAACGGTTTCCAAAACAGCGATCGCCCGATCTTTGGCTTCCCGATAGGATAAAGACTGGTGAGACTGTAGGGTTTCCACACAATGATCGCCAATCGTCATCAAAGGATCGAGACGAGTCATGGGATCTTGGAAAATGAGCGCAACTTCTTCTCCTCGAAACCGTTGGAGTTCCTCTTCGCTTAACCCTAAAACCGATTTTCCCTCAACTTGAATGTCTCCTTGCACCTGGGACTGGGACGGCAACAGGCGCATAATGGCTCGTCCCAGGGTCGATTTCCCACACCCCGATTCCCCCACCAAACCCAGGCGATCGCCCGCTTTCAGGGTCAAGGAGACATCCCTAACGGCCCATTCTGAATGGGGATTGTAGGCGATCGATAACTGGTCAAGCTGTAACAGAGGTGGAGTCATAGGAAAGGATTTATAGAGAAATCGAATATCCTTGACTGTATACCATTTGCAATTTTATAGCACGGTAACCCAAAGATCGTCTCTAGTCTTTTCTTGCTCTTTCTCTGTTCCTAGAAATTGCATCAATAATCCGGGTAATACCCGGATTAAATGTTATAATTACAAAGAGAAATGCTTTGTAAATGCTATGCTTTATCGTCAAAGAATACTGTTAAAAATAATTCAAAAAACCGGGGGAAATGTTTCTCTTTTGCAACTGATGAAATGGTCATTTCTCCTTCATCAAGAAACCCCATCTGGTGGTGGTTCGACTTTTTATGGATTTATTCCTTATCTATACGGACCCTATTCATTCACCCTCAATCGTGAAGTTGATGTATTAGTCCGCAATGGTTTTTTAAAGAAGCAAGAGTCCAATCGTTGGCAACTCACTCCCGTAGGACAACAACAGGAAGTACGTTTGCCTAACCAAATTCATGAAGATATTTCTACCGTAATCAATGAATATGGAAAGTTATCTATATCTGAGTTAAAGAATACAGTTTACCATCATTATCCCTGGTTTACAATAAACAGCACCATAGACAATAAATGCAAACCTGAACGACCAATTGCACCCCTGGCAATTTATACGGCTGGATATGAAAAGAAAACTGTTGATGATTTTCTCAATCTCCTGATGCAATCGGGAATTCAGAAGCTGATTGATGTTCGCTATAATCCTATTGCACGCCGCTATGGTTTTCATAAAAGTACCTTACAAAAGTTGTGTCATTCTCTTGATATTGACTATCAACATCTTCCCGGATTAGGAATTCCTGGAGCCGCTCGCAAAAACTTAAATTCAAGCGATCGCTATCAATCCCTCTTTGAAGGCTATCGTTCTAACTTATGTAATTGCCCTGATGATATCGAGACAGTTATATCCCTCCTAACCTCTCAACCTAGTGTTTTAGTCTGTATGGAAGCCAATCCAGAATGTTGCCATCGCAACATACTTGCTCAGTATATAGCAGGTATAATTAACTTACCCATTGAGCATCTTAGATATTCGTAATGAGCGATCGAGCCATAAAAACCAAAGTTTTGATTACAGTCATGACCTATCCTCATCCATCAAGCAGCTATCAAGAATTAATTTGTACGGCTGGAATTACAGAGAATTATGAATGGGTGAGGCTCTATCCGATTGATTATCGGTATAGAAGTAGAGATCAACAATTTCGTAAATACCAGTGGATAGAAGTAGATCTTTTAGCTCATGGTGATGGGAAAGATCGCCGCAAAGAAAGCAGAAAGCCCATTTTAGAGACTCTACAGATATTGGGAGAGCCTCTTTCAACCAAAAGGGGTTGGCAAGAGCGACGGGACATTATAGATCGAATGCCAATCTACACCGTAAAACAACTGAAAGAATTACATCAATCAGATTGCACTTCTTTAGGCATTGTCCGTCCCACCAAAGTTCTTGATTTAAAAATTGAACCGGATCAATCTGAGTGGAAACCTGAATGGCAACAACTATTTGACCAACTGAAACTATTTGGCCCACCTCAAAAACCTTTGCGTAAAATACCCTATAAATTTCGCTATGTATTTGAATGTGAAGATAGCCATACACCTCATAAGGTGATGATTACAGATTGGGAATTAGGAGTTCTTTGGCTCAAGGAAGTGGATCGATTAGGGGATGAAGAAGAAGCAGCTTTAAGTGTGCGAAATAAGTTCTTCAATGGATTAAATTATTCCATCTCCCTGTCCCTCCATCTCCCTCATTAAAAATCATTGCCGCTCAACAACGTTTGGTAATATTTCCAGTGCATTTGAGCAGAATTCTCCCAAGTATAGCGAGAGAGAATCGATCGACTGTTTTGGATTAATGATTTTCTGGTTTCTGGATCGATGCTTCGTTTCATGGCAATTGCAATCTCATTGACCTGTTCTGCATCCACTAAAAGAGCTTGTTCTAGCGTGAGAAACTCTGTAAAAGGAGGCCGATCGCTAGTTACAACAGGAAGTCCTGATGCGATCGCTTCCATCACCACTAAACCCCAGCCTTCTTTAACTGAGGGAAAGATAAAAGCATCGGCACATCGATAGAGAACCGGCAGATCGCGATCGCCGATCGCGCCCGGTAAAAGTAGCGCTTTTCCTTCCTCTATTCCGAGTCGTTTGACTTCTGCAAAAAAGCGATCCTGATAATCCGAATAATCAAACAGGGTCAGTCCTCCAGCAATAATCAATTGCGCTTGTGGAAACTCAGGTAAAACTTGGGCAAATGCCTGTAAGATCCGAATTGAATTTTTGCGCGGTTCTACCCCACCAATATTGAGAAAAACGGGGTTTCCGACAATCTCCAAACGCTTTTTCAAACTGTTTTCCGAACCCTCTTTGAGCGCAGAAAAGCGCTGAGTATTGACTCCATTAAAGACCACTGGCGCATCAATTTTATATAATCGTTGTAATTCTTGCTGCCAGTAATGACTGACGCAGATACAGCGATCGCTCAGTAAAATTGATTTTTCTTGACAAGTTTGTAAATAAGGGCTGGTGTAATTGTCAATATGATGGACAGTGCGCAGAATGTAAGGAATGGAATAGCCTTGCGATCGCAGCCTCACCAAAGCATTGGCGCTGATACAGTCCTGAGCATGGTAAATATCGTAATTATCTTCATGTTGACTGAAATAATTGACATACTCTTGAATGCGCTGTTCTACCACACCATCAATAGTCTGGGGAGGCGGCTTGGTGGGGACTAAACGATAATTGCAAGTGAGAGGACGGCAAAAATTCCCCCCATCTTTATTCAGAGCAAAGATGCAAACCGAGAGTCCCCTGCGATCGAGAGCTTCGGCTAATTCCATGGTATGAATTACGCCACCGCGAGGTTTGGTTGAGTACGTTAAAAGGGCAACTCGCATAATAGACAATAGACAATAGTTTGCATTGCTAGGGTTTAAATTTTCAAGCCTGTTCCCTAACCTCCACAGATCGCATTTTCAGCCAACCCTAATTCACGATTGATGTAGCAATTTGGTCATTGCGTAAAATGGTTTTACGAGCCGAGTGCAGCTTGCTCAATGACACCCGTGTAGCTCAGATTAAAAGTCTGTTGGGTACTAGCAATATAATTAGCCAGATAAGTCGCATCCCGCGCTATTCCAGAAAAGCGACCCGAACCCCAAGTATACAGCCAAGGTAAACCGAGGAAATATAATCCCGATACTGAGGTTATCCCGCGATCGTGACTGGGATAGCCTTTACCGTCAAAGATGGGAATTTCGATCCATTCATAGTTGGACGTATAGCCCGTACACCAAATCACCGTGCTAATGTTGGCATCGCGATAATTTAACTGCAATACTTCGGTTTTGGGTTCCCATACCGGTTGATAGGGCGTTTCGATGGGAGCCGGAATATTATGTTTCTCAATAAAACCGTCGATGGTGCGTTTAATGCTTTCAGCCACAGCATCGGCAGCATTTAAGTTTTCCTTGAGATTATCTCGGAATTGTAGGCGATCGCCCTCAATATCGACCAGATGTCCGTAGAGTTTCATTCCTTCTGTGGCAAAATGTCGCAGATCGATTTCTCGTCCGCCCCCTCGTCCGGTAACATAATGATTGGTTTTAGTACGGACTTTATGCTTATCCGGATGCTGGTCGATAGAAAGGTCGTAATATCCCATTTGATCGAGCCAATCTACCACATCTTTCCCGCGATATTTCCGAGGGGAACGAGGCGCGCCACCCACGCACAAATGCACGGGTTTGCCCGCAAGATGCAGATCTTCGGCAATTTGACAGCCAGATTGTCCCGTACCAACTATTAAAATTTCTCCATCGGGAAGAGATTCAGGGTTTTTATATTCTGAGGAATGGATTTGTTTGATCTGGGCAGAAAGACGCTCTGATAAGGCGGGAATTTTAGGACGATGGTAACCTCCTGTGGCAATGACAACGGCATCGCAAGTAAATTCGCCAATGCTGGTTTCTAAGGTATATCCTTTGCTCTCCGGACGATGCAACCGTTGAACTTCTACGCCTTCTTTAATCAGAGGATTGAATGATTGGGCATAATCCTGGATGTATTGCACAATTTCATCTCGTTGCATAAATCCATTTGGATCGTTTCCTGGGTAAGTATATCCAGGTAATGTGCATTGCCAGTTAGGCGTAACTAAACAAAAGCTATCCCAGCGCAGCGATCGCCAAGAATAGCCGATCTGATTTTTTTCAAAAATAATGCAATCTATTCCTCTCTCTTGCAGACAATAACTCATGGAGAGTCCAGCTTGTCCTCCGCCAACAATTGCTACTGAATAATGGGTCTTCATCACTAAATTCTCCATCAATAAATGTTTCAGGATTGCGATCTTGGTTCTGGCCAGCGATCTCATTAACGCTCAACATTGCCCTGTTTGCCAGATTAGATTCGGCTTGAGTGTTTTCTTGTATGCCTGGCTACAGAATTCCCAGGTTTGATGCTAAAAATAGGGGCACTTGCCACAAGTTAATTTCTACAACGAAGCCATAACATTACCCCTATCTATTTCCATAGGTAAAAAGCGATCGGACTTGCCTCAACAATGTTTCCAGCTTTACAGAATTCGGCGTGATTTTGGGAATCAATGGAATAGTGCAACTCCTTAGCCTTACTATGTCCGATCCAAGTCCCAATCTGTTGAATGTCCCGCGATTGCTCTTCGATTTGCACCAAGCTAATCGAATTGCCCAAAGTATTTATGGCTGTTTAGATGCTCGAGAAATTGCCAATCGAGTCACGCAAGAACTGGTCGAACAGTTTAATTGTAGGTTAGCTCGAATTTGGTTGGTAGAAGATCACTTTTCTCATCTCAAGCTGGTGGCTTCTTCTGGGTTATATACCAATACGGATGGCTGTTTCGGACAAGTGCCGATGGGAGCGTTTAAGGTCGGGAAAATCGCGCAAAATCGCGTGTCTTTTTTAAGTAATAATCTACCGGATGAACCTTGGGTGAAAGATCGAGATTGGGCTATTCATCATGGTATTCAAGGATTTGCCGGGTATCCTTTAGCCACGCCAGAAACGGTGGTTGGGGTATTAGCGGTGTTTAGTTGCGAACCTCTAGCCCCAGAATTTTTAGAAATATTATTGAGTTTGTGTACGACGGTGACGGTAGCTCTGGGGAATGCGCTGGAATTTGAAAAATCGCAGCATTCTAAGTCGGCCCAGCGATCGCCTCTCAATCTGCCCTCTCCCATGCTCTCGGATCGCTTGGCACATATCTTACAGCGCGTACCCTTAAAATTAGTGGGGACAGAGCGATCGCTACCCATCTCGTTAACTTATCTGTTTTTGCGTTTGGCGGAAGTCGTGCAGCAGCTCAATTGCATGACCTGTTCTTTAATTTACGAACAAGAATTTGCGATTTTGCGATCGATTGTACCGGTTTCTGAGGCGATCGCCCTGGAAGAGAACAGCCTACAAGATAGTTTCCTGCCTCACGAGATCGAGCATATTTCCTTTGCCAGTACTTGTTTGGGAGGACGATTAGAAGCAATTTTAGACAGTCCCCAAACCATTCTCCAAATTGCTCTGCAACTCCCTTATGCCCAAGAGCCAAACCCTATTCGCGTGCGGGTTAATATGCGATCGCCGGCTTTGCAATTTGCCTTTTCGCAAATGGTTGTTGCTGCCGGGTTTAGTCTATGCGTGACTCCCTCAAAAAAGATCCCTTTAATTAGCGATCGCAGTAGTTTAATTCATGAAAGTCAGTATGTGGTTTGGGTGCAGCACGATAGCCCAATTATTCCCAAAACCGTGAAAGCAAAAATCGACTTAGAAACCAATCCCAGACAACTCAGGCAAGCCATTGAAACGATTATGGGTGGAGGAATCTGGGGAATTGAAGATGACACGCAAACCCAACCCACCCTATCCGTACGAGAGCGGGAAGTGATGAAATTGCTGACACAGGGATTGCGCGATCGGCAAATCGCGAATCGGCTTTATATTAGCGAAAGTACCGTTAAGTTTCATATTAACAATACTTTAGCCAAACTCAAAGCCAAAACACGGATGCAGGCTCTCTATCAACTGATGCAAAATGGTTGGTTTGACGATCGGCGTTAAAATATCGAGACTAATACAGCACTTCGCCATAACCCTGGGGCGATCGCCTAGTATTCAGCTTGTTGGATTTGCGATTTCATTTAATACCCACTCAGTAGAACGCACCGTGCAAAATTCGCGATCCAGACTGGCTAAATGAATTCGATGGATATCTTCTGCTGAATATTCGACTCCATCATGTCCGATCCGATCGAACGTTGCAGTAGCATCTGACACCAGTATGACATTGAAACCAAGATTGCCTGCCATCCGAGTTGAAGTTGACACGCAATGATCTGTGGTTAGTCCGACAATTACCAAATTGTTGATGTCTCGCTCTCGCAAGTATTGTTCGAGTTTTGTGCCAATAAACGCACTATTGACTGTTTTTGTAAACTGCTTTTCCCCATCTATTGGCAGGACTTCGTCTTTAAACTCATTACCGGAGCGATCTGGGCGCAGTGGCGAGTCGGGTTCTACCGAACAATGCTGTATATGAATTATGGGTAAATGCTTCCTACGCCATGCAGAAAGCAGTAACGCAATATTCGATTCAGCATTTAAGTTGTTTCTATTGCCCCACCTTGGATTGTCGAAACCTTTTTGCACATCTATGATTAACAAAGCTTTGTTGCACATCGATTTTTCCTGCCCACAGATCGCCCTAAAAGAGATGGCTTATCGTTATTTTAGCGTCAACTGTACTTCATAACAGCAGTTCCTGCTGTATTTTTTAGTTCTGGATGCTCAATACGATCGCCAACGCTTAATCCATTATTCAATAAACTGTAAGACCTTCACCTTAGCATCAGAGGAATAGCGAGTCGAAGCGGTTTCTAACTTCTTTAACTGTCCCAACGCCAAACTACAGGCAAACCCATATTTGGCTTTCACGCGATCGCTGCCTTCTTGCAGAGCCGTGCGCGATCGCACCATAAAATTGGCCAGCTCGTACTCGGTTTGGGCAGTTAAATGCTTTTGTACCACTAAAGAAGGAGAATAGCAAACTTCTCGGATTCCATCGGGCCACTCAATCTCAAAGCGTATTTCTGGCATGGATCAATTGCGATTTGAAATAACAAGGACAACCATCGCCTTGGATTGTAACAGGAAGATCGCCAAGCCTATCCGAAAAAGAATCAATCTATCTGACCACTATCGATTTCGCTAGGGTGCGATCGCAATTTTCCTGACTGGCAATCAATTTATCCGGTTGTTCCTATCCATCTCACTAGACTTGGATTTTATGTAGCTAGACATACAAAAATCAAATTGTGGAGGGCATTAATCTACCTTCGAGAGCAAGGCATGACGTTATGCCAAATCATGCTGAATCTACAAAAAAATTGAGGAATTATCGTGCCAGAAGTAACTACCCCCAAACACCAAGCCGGTGACTTTTTTGTTAATTACGAAGAGAAAGTTTTTCCAGATGTTAAAGCCGAACCTGGTGAAAAAGCCCTGGTTACCTTCCACACGGTTGCCTTTGAAGGTTCCATTGGTTTAGTGAATCTCTTGCAAGCGACGCGCCTGATTCGCAAAGGATTTGAAACCTCAGTTCTTCTTTATGGCCCGGGCGTTACTCTAGGTATTCAACGTGGTTTTCCCAAACTTGGCGATGAAGCGTTCTCCGGACATATGGCCCTGAATAATCAGTTGGTCAAAATTATGGAAGAAGGCGGTAAAGTTTACGCTTGTCGCTTTGCTCTGCAAGCTCTTTACGGTCATGGCGAACCCTCTTTAATCCCTGGAATTATTCCGATTAATCCTCTCGATGTCCTCGATATTGTTTTAGTTCATCGCCAAGAAGGGGCCTTTATCTTGGATTCTTGGACCATGTAATCCATTTCCCATTCCTTGTTCCCTATTCCCTCATCTAAAGCGCTCTATGATGCTCGACTATACTGGCACAATTCGTGCGGCTGCCGCTCAAATTTCTCCCGTTTTATTCAGTCGGGAAGGAACATTAAACAAAGTCCTTGAGGCGATCGCACAAGCCGCCCAACAGGATGCACGCTTAATCGTTTTTCCAGAGACTTTCGTTCCCTACTATCCCTATTTTTCCTTCATTCAACCTCCGGTTCTGATGGGAAAGGAACATATGCGCCTTTATGAGGAGGCCGTAACCGTTCCGGGGCCGGCGGTAGAGGCTGTGGCTCAAGCTGCCAGTCAGTATGGCATGGTGGTGATTTTAGGGATTAACGAACGAGATGCGGGGTCGCTCTATAACACGCAACTGATCTTTGATGCCGATGGCACTTTAGCTCTAAAACGGCGGAAAATTACCCCCACTTATCACGAACGCATGGTTTGGGGTCAAGGAGATGGATCGGGCTTACAAGTGGTCGATACAGCCATTGGTAAAGTGGGCGCACTCGCCTGTTGGGAACATTACAATCCTCTCGCCCGCTATGCGTTGATGGCGCAGCACGAGCAGATTCATTGTTCTCAATTTCCCGGTTCTCTCGTTGGCGATATCTTCAGAGAGCAAATTGAGGTGACCATTCGCCATCATGCTCTCGAGTCGGGGTGTTTTGTGGTCAATGCTACCAGTTGGTTATCTCCGGAACAAGTGCAACAAATTACGACAGATGAGCGCTTGCAAAAGGTGTTGCAAGGGGGATGCAATACCGCTATTATCGGGCCGGAAGGGAATCATTTAGCTACGCCTTTAACGGAAGGCGAAGGGTTGGTGATTGCCGATTTAGATTTTTCGCTGTTGACGAAGCGCAAGCGCATGATGGATTCTGTCGGACATTATGCTCGCCCGGAGTTGTTGCAGTTGCAGATCGATCGCCAACCGAAAGCCATGATGCGTGAAATCATACGCGATCGCAACCCTCTATCGTTTGAGTCGATCGCTGGTTCGTCGAATGGTGGGGGCGCGGAATCTGTCCCGGAGTCTTTAGATATGAAATTATGAATAAACAACGGTTAATTGTCGAATTGCAATCGCAAGGATTGCAACTGACCGGGCAAAATGGAGGAGCATCGGGTCGTCAAGGCGGTGCTGGACCCTCGGATCATAAGGCGATCGCCGTTAATGGGACGACGGTGATGGTTCCAGTCTATACGGGGACGGCCGCTGATTCTCCTTACAGCCTGGCCTCATCTCATACGGAGGCGATCGAGAGTACCCTAGCCCATTGCGGGGAAACCGTTGCTTCGATTTCGTTTCCCCGACAGCCTCGGTTTTATGACCTGAAAACGGCGGAAGGGATTCCCTACAAACAGATTGCATTGCTGCACAGTCATGATGTTTTGGCGACAACAGTTTTGCAAACCTGTATGCGTTATGGCGATCGCGAGAGCGCCTGTCAATTTTGCGCGATCGGGCAGTCGTTAGCAGCGGGGCAAACCATCGCTCGCAAAACGCCCGCCCAATTAGCAGAGGTGGCAGAAGCAGCCGTGCGTTTGGATGGAGTCAAGCAGATAGTCATGACGACGGGAACGCCAAATACGAGCGATCGCGGGGCGGCTTACTTGGCAGAGTGCGCGCGGGCGATTAAACAACGGGTGAATATTCCCATTCAAGCTCAATGCGAACCTCCCGTAGATTTTATCTGGTTCCAGCGAATGCGGGATGCCGGGATTGAAAATTTGGGGATGCATCTGGAAGCAGTAACCCCAGAAGTGCGCGCCAAAATCATGCCGGGTAAGGCGGAAGTTTCCTTAGAATACTACTTTGAGGCGTTTGCCGCAGCGGTCGAGGTTTTTGGTTGGGGGCAGGTGAGTACTTATTTGCTGGCTGGTTTAGGCGACAGTTTAGAGGCATTGATAGCAGTGAGCGATCTCCTGATTCAAACCGGCGTTTATCCCTTTGTCGTCCCTTTTGTCCCGATTACGGGAACGCCTTTGGAGCATACTCCCGCACCGGATAGCGAATTTATGTACCGTTTGTACCAAGCGATCGGGGATTTGTTACGAAAAGCGGGAATGTCATCTCAAAATATGCAAGCCGGTTGCGCCAAATGTGGTGCATGTTCGGCGCTATCGACCTTTGAATCCTAACGTTACGCGATCGCGTGTCGGTCTTTCTCCTCAGTCACCGAGCTGTTTTCTAAAATCAGTTTTGGATAAACAACACGGGCAAAGGAGCAAGAGAGGAAGGGCGATCTCCATCTTGGAATCATCGTAACTTGCCGATCGCTTGAAATGCCCCTACCTCTTTGCGTCTAAATACCTGACTTATCCAAAACTGAGGTTTCTTAGAAGACTAAAGATCCCCTATTCCGGGTTAGCTTCAGCTTTTTCTTGCTCGATCTGTTCTTTAGTCGGAAGCGTATTTTTTTCTTGAGTTTCAGTGTTCTTCAATTTCGATTTATCAAACTTAGCTACTTCCGAGATATCGGGTTTATCTGTCATAGGAATAGACCTCCTGGTTGAAATGATAGGAACGATAAAGAGGTGAACAATGCCGCCAGCTTTAGAAACACTTACGATGGATAATCGATGGGCCGCTTTCCTCGTATTCTTGCCGGCTAATCCACATCTGTTGGAAGGTAGACAAAGAAGCCAGAATAGAGCCACCAATCCACACACTATATTTGCGTTCCGGAGGTGCAATAATCTTGATTTTCATGGTGGGAGGAGCCAGAGCCGAAATTTCTTTCTGCATCCGATCGGCAATTCCTGGGAACATCGTTGTTCCTCCACTCAGAACCGTGTTGGCATACAGATCTTTACGAATATCCACATCGCATTTCATAATCGAATTGTATGTGGTTTCGTGAATTCCCGCCGATTCCATGCCAATAAAGGCAGGTTGGAACAAGGTTTCCGGACACCGGAATCGCTCGTTGCCCAGGGTGATGACTTGGCCATCCGGTAGCTCATAAGATTTTTCTAAAGAACGACTACTGGCTGCTGTTTGCATCTCCTGCTCGAAATCGAGAGCAACATAGCATAATTTTTCTTTAATATCGCGGACAATTTCCCGTTCTGCGGTCGTGTTTAAACTATATCCCCGCTCGGCCAAGATTTTCACTAGATAGTCGGTTAAATCTCGGCCGGCTAAATCGAGGCGAATAATGGCATGAGGGAGGGCATATCCTTCATAAATTGGAACCGTATGACTGACTCCATCGCCAGAGTCTAAAACAATTCCAGTGGTGCGCCCGCTGGCGTAGAGTGAGAGAACGGCTTGAATGGCAACATACATGGCCGGGACTTTAAATGTCTCGAACATAATTTGCGTCATTTTCTCGCGGTTTGCCTTGGGATTTAATGGGGCTTCAGTGAGTAAAACCGGGTGTTTGGAGGGATCGATTTTCAGTTCGTTATAGAAGGTATGATGCCATATCTTCTCCATATCATCCCAGTTGGTAACAATTCTATGTTCGATGGGATTTTTGAGGGTCAGAATTCCTCGTTTGCTCTGGGCTTCGTCCCCAATATAAGAGTCTGGTTGCCCCGTTCCTATGTTCACTCCTTGATGGCGAGGTCTCCCCACAATACTGGGAAAGATGGCTCTTGGGGCATTGTCTCCAGCAAAGCCAGCTTTGACCATTCCTGAGCCATTGTCAATGACTATTGCTGCTACATCATCTGACATAGTGTTTGATTCCATTGGTTAGGTCTTGTCAAGGATAGCCTACCACCATCGTTGTTCGAGATCGGAGTCGCTTTATAAAAAGAATATAAAGAGTCGATCTGGGTAAGTGATATGAAGTGCGTCAGTGTGGGGAGCAAGGAAGAGGGGACAGAATTTAAGGAGAACAACTAGAAAAAAATGAAATTAGTATCGAAATAGTCAAATTCAAGAGGCAAGTGTTTGCTATCTTAATCCCAAGAAAAAATATTATGAGAATCATAAAATTATGCGACATTCCTATCGATTTGAATTAGCACAAACCGCAACAGAGGTGAGAGAATACTATGGGCTGCGCTATGAGATTTTTTGCCAGGAACAGGATTTATTTCGCTGGAGCGATCGCGATGATATTGATGATATCGCTTATCCAATTGTTGCTCTCACCGCTCCCCAGAGTATCTATCAACCGGATATTGCGGCTTGGGAACGAGTGGTGGGAGTTGTACGGATTTATGAGTCTCAGCCGGGTGTTTGGTATGGCGGACGCTTGGGTGTACATCGGCAGCACCGGCGCGGTTGGCGCATTGGCAAAGGTTTAATCGAAAAGGCTGTGCAAACGGCTCAGACTTGGGGCTGCTCGAAGTTTTTGGCAACTGTACAATTACAAAATGTGCGCTTCTTTCAACGACTGCATTGGGATTCATTGCAAGAGTTAAGGATTTGCGATCGCCCTCACCATCTGATGCAAGCGAATCTTGCTTATTATCCTCCCAATGGCGAACTGCGCCCCCAGGGAATCCCTCAGTGGTTAGAGGTTGCTTAAGTTATGGTGGCATTGTCAGACCTCGTCGCACAGTTGCGTTGTTCTTTGGGTATTCGACAGAAGCAGGATATTCAGCTTGCTGCCCGATATCTTGGTGGAAATCCGGATAAAGATCCGGAATCTATTTTACTCGGAGATGACTGTGCGGCGATTTGGCAAGGCGATCGCTATCTGTTATTGGCTACTGAGGGAATGCTCCCTTCTTTAGTCACACAAGAGCCTTGGTTTGCCGGCTGGTGTGCTGTGATGGTGAATGTGAGCGATATCTATGCCATGGGAGGCGAACCCCTTGCTGTTGTCGATACGTTGTGGTTGCCTTCAACCAGCGAGAGTCGTCAACTTTGGGAAGGGATGCAAGCCGCAGCAGAGGCGTATCATGTGCCTATCGTGGGAGGGCATACGAATGGAAATAGTCCCTATAGCGCGCTCTCTGTGGCTATTTTAGGACAAGCTCAACATCTAATAACGAGTTTTAATGCCCAAGAAGGAGATATCTTGTTGATGGCAATTGACTTACGAGGCGAATTTTATCAAGATTATCCCTTCTGGAATGCTGCCACAAAAAGCGATCTCCAACGCCTTCGCGACGATCTGGCTATTCTCCCGCAAATTGCCCATTCTGGCTGGTGCGATGCTGGCAAAGATATTAGTATGGGGGGTGTATTGGGAACAGCGCTGATGTTATTGGAAACCTCTGGATGTGGTGCAGTGATTGACTTAGACGCAATTGTCCAACCCATAAACTGCGATCGCATAGCTTGGTTACAGAGTTTTCCCAGTTACGGGTTTTTATTGAGTGTGCGATCGCAATATGTGCCTTTCATTCAGAAAGCTTTTCACGAGCGGGAATTATCTTGTGAGGCGATCGGTTCTATTAATCAAACTCAGGAACTGACTCTCAAGCTAGGAACAGAACGTGCTAGATTCTGGAATTTAGGAGAAGAACCGTTGATGGGTTGGACCGGTTACAGAGCTTCGCGTGGTAATGGGTAATAGAAAAACTATTTTTCCTCAAGGGGTGACAAGGAGGCTCAATGGTAGAGAGAGTGGTGGGTTGAGGAGGCGATCGGTAAAAGAGTAAAGTGGTCGTGTAGAGACCACAAAAATATAAAAATGCTTCCTCAATTGTACCAGAAAATCCTCGAACCT
>NZ_JAGHZH010000006.1:0-12004 GCF_017746885.1 Roseofilum sp. SBFL
AGTGTTAACTCTCCATCCATCGTCTACTCTACTCTTCAGCTCTTTACCTTCCCTCTTATTCTAGCCCTCTTTCGGCAGAGTGACAAAAGAGGGGTATAGAAGAGAAAGAGTTGGTTAGAACAGTTATACCATTTCTCTTTAATCTTGCAACTAATCGATCACTGATAAACAAGGGGCTGGGCCCCCTTTTTAAAGCGCATCATCATAGAGAAATGGTATTAGGTTATGGTTGGAAGTAATAGAAAATGTCCTCACTCTCCCTTTCACTGCTATTAAGTAGGGATAGGTTCATCTAATATCCCCCATTTCTCACCAAGGTTATTGGTGAACTGGCTCACCAATATATTTTGTAATTTTTAGGGAAACGATTCTCATGGGAATGGGATTGAAATCATATCAGGCAGGATATTCGATCGCCACCTCAAAACCCTGATGCCAATTTTCAGGGGGTGCGAAGAGATCGGCGACTTGATAGGTTACCTTCTTTCCAACTAGGCATAGGGGGTATTATTGTGGATGGCATGATCGACCATTTCTTCAAGTCGCTGACGATCTTCCATAAGTTTAAGGGAGTTTAGTCGCACTAAAAAATCTGGCTCTACCTTCAAAGGGAACACCAGGAGTCGGTTCAAAGGGAGGGCGACCTAGGGACACGCTATAATTGGACGATTCGGTTATACTCGCTTGCCAACCATAGGATGAAAATAGGGCTATGGGGTCATCAAAGCCAGATTTAAAGTATCCTCGATAGGGTGCATAGTCAACCCCAGCTTTTCCGAGCATATCGCAACCCAAGATACTTGCAGGAGCGCTTAAGTCAGATAAAGTCTGGAGCAGTTGATGCACTTCTGCTTCTGTCAGATACATTAGCAGTCCTTCCATAATCCAAACCGTGGGATTTTCGGGTTGATATCCTTGCTCTAATAATAGGGCTTTCCAGGGTTGGGTGAGGTCGGCGGCGATCGCCTGGCGGTTAATCTGAGGTTCGATATACTGAAAATAGCTCTGCTTTGCCTCAATGACTTCAGCTTGATCGAGTTCATAGAGGGTTGTCTTATCTGGCAAAGGAAGACGAAAGGCACGCGCATCCATTCCTGCACCGAGGATAACAATTTGAGTTAGGGGAGGGACATAAGAGGCGATCAGATCGTCGAGAAACCGAGCGCGGACGGCGACATATTGATGATCGATCAGTTGTAGTTGTTCGTCTTTGAATGCGATCGCTTCTGGGGTGACAAACTGTTGGGCATAGGGATCGTCAAAGAGGCGATCTGGGCGATCGCTTTCTGCCGCTCGAATAGCAGCCATTACTCGTGCAGTAAAAGGAACAAAAGGAGTTCCTTTATTAGATTCAGAAGTCATTAATCGATCGCTCCACTACGGTACTGGATTTAGGGGAGTTTTCATCGTAGCTGAGGTAGTCTTCAAAGGTTTCAAATCGAGGGTGATTCGTTAGCATGGATTTACAGCGCTTCGCGCTAGGGAATAGGTAGTGGCAAGAGTGGTAATTTTAACTATCTAAGGATATAAAACTTCTTGGGGAATCACTTCCGGATCGAGAGTTGTGCTGGTCCAAATAACTCGAATAGTGGGATTTCCTCCTTGATTAATCCATTCAACTTTGATCGGGTATTTTTCTCCCCTTTGCAAAGCAATTTTAGGGACATAATTTTCCAAATCAGAAGAATCAAACACTAATTTATTATCAATCCATATTTTGCCAGCATCCTGGGCTTTTTTCAAGTACAGATAAAATTGATGATCTTCGCTAAATCTGGCTTGTATCTCACCTTCCCACACCATCTTGAAATCATCGGGAGCAACCCCAGAAATGGGGGAATTACTATAGTAGGGTTCGATATCAATTTTGGGAAAGTTAAACTCGTTAATAGCTGAGTTTCCCTGGATATCTTGATAGAGCGTTCCGGTTAATCCGGTTCCAGATAATTTCAGTGTTTTCACAGTTTCATCTAGCTTCAACTTACCCGTTGATTGTTTAATTTTATCCCATCCCAAAGTTTCATAAATGGGTAAACCTCCCGGTTGCGGACCAATCCAAAAACGGCGACCATCAGCAAATTCCATTAAGGCAAATCCTTGAAAATCCTGATGATTAGAAGCTTGATAAACAGAATCAGGATAATTATCTAAGGTTCGTTGGTCTAGGAGAGGGCCAATATATAATCCATCTTCAGTATAAACAGCGGCCGGAGTATAGTCTTGATCGATGACAATTACCGTATTATCAGGGCCAGAGCGCACATGCATGGGATAATAAAGTTTGCCACTATTTTTTTCCCGATGATCGAAGACTTTACGGGAAATCAGACCTAAGAGTTCTTGATTTTCATTCCATTTAATCAGACGATTGACGCGGTTTTGGCTACTGGGCCAGCGTCCCCCTAAGCTTTCATGAATGGTGAGATGGGATTGACTAACGAGATAGATATTTCCATTTGCATCTCGCTCTAATTCTCTTGCCCAATAGAAATTATTGACTGATTCAGGAATGGGGGGGCCGGGTTCGATATTTTGTAGGTTATAAAAGGGGATTTGAGGGTCATTTCCGAGCCATTCGGCTACCGGGACTTTATACCAAGCGAAGGAGGGATCGGAGCTGCCAAATTTTTGGGTAGGTAAATAATAGTTGAATTGCTCGTCCCAAGCTCCTTCACCGGCAAAATTCCAGCGAAACTCTTGGGGATAGAATAGGAATTCTTCGGGTTCCATGAGACCATTTTGATTGCGATCGCCCCAAGAAAAGCTTCTCGGTGCTTGACCTAAGTCCTGAAACCCTTGCCCCCTCGCCGCTTCCACCCAAGGTGCAGGAAAACCGTCTTCTCCAGATCCTCTCCACAGGTCACTATTGGGGTCGTGAACTACCGCTGTAGTTAAGGATACGGGCCATAATTTCCCTTGCTGGCGATCGACTCTTAAAATAGCCGGTCTTTTGGTGGCGAATAAATAGAGTTCATCTTGCCAATAAACCGGTTGCCAACGGGAGCCGATCGCCCGATTTTCGACAAATAATTTATCCCCCGGTTCGGCAAAGGAATAGACCTCTAACACCTCCCAGGTTCCTCGATCTACATTCAACCGTAATTTGACCACCTCTGGAGCATGACCAGTTAACCAAATAATGCTGGGGTCTTTAGGGTCAACCGTCGGCACTAAATAATAACTTAATCCCCCAAACCAAGCATTTAAAACCGAGCCATCAGCACTGCGAATATGGGAGGTTTGCCGAGGATAAGAACCCGGCTCTGTTGTATAAAATCCACCTTTTTGATCTGCGGTCACATCCGTCAGATCCCCGAACAATTCCTGTTGATAAACCCCAAGAGGTCGCCGCACTCCGCCATACTCCTGTACCTTGCGAAACTCTTGGTCATAGCGCCAAACCTGAGACCCTTGGCTAGTTTCATTCAGATATAACTCCCCAGTGATATGGTCGAGATCTAGGGCAACTACCCCCTGTAACCCGGTGATTTTGGTCTCCTGGATGTTCTGCACCGGATCGACAAAGATGACCTGATCTTGGGTATGAACCAGGACAGAACCCTGGCGATCGCCGCTTACTGCCGTAACTGCATTTACCCCTTCTAACCCCTTCACCGTCGCCAACACTCTCGTCGGATTCTCAACATCAAGCCAACGGATTTCCCCTAATTCTGGCAAAACGACAGCTAAATTATTACCCTCAAGATCGATATCGCTAACCTGAATTCCGCCCTCCGTAATTTTCCAGTCTCCTGCCGGTTGTCCAGTGTCCGCTGTTACCACTCTAATCCAATGGGTTTCCGTGTCTCCTGCTCCCTCATCCTTGAGCAAATAAACTTTACCCCCTCCAGCCGCCAAACGTTTCAAACGGCCGCCCTGATAATATTGCTCTTTAGTCCAGATTTGCTCTTGACCATCAGAGGAATGCTTCACCACCATAGGCGGAACTTCCGTCAGCCTTGCACCAAAATAAACCCCGGAGTCATCTACCGCCACCGTTCCCACCCCTGTGTGATCTCCTGGCCATAAATGATATGACTCTGAAGGCGGATTGACCCCAATATGGGTAACATAGCGGGAGGTAAACCCCGGATGACTTACCTGTTTCCAAGTATACTCACCCGCAGGAGCAGGATTCCCTTCCCCATCTAAACCATCCCACCTCACCTGATGAGTCCCAATTTCATAGGGTTCACCCCTTAATAGCTCCCTTACCAAAACTCCTTGGTTATTAAAAATACCTAAAGAGACTCGGCTTTTTTCCGTGAGAGTAAATTCTAGAGTCTGTCCAGAGGGAATAACCGCTTGCGTGATTAAAGGTTCAGCCGTTTGTGAGGTTTGACACCCAGAAAGGACTGTTCCTGTTGTTAATCCTAAAATGAGTAAGGGAAGATAAAAAGAAGAGTGCATGGCTTTTTACATGAATAGACATGGGGACACGGAGATGGGGACTATAGCGTGAACAGTTTTCCCATTACCCTTCTGCCGCGCAAAGTACTTAATCTTAAGTCCGCAATTGTTTCCAGAGTTGA
Source organism: Roseofilum sp. SBFL (assembly GCF_017746885.1). NCBI lineage: Bacteria > Bacillati > Cyanobacteriota > Cyanophyceae > Desertifilales > Desertifilaceae > Roseofilum > Roseofilum sp. SBFL. Next base: position 4,533 of record NZ_JAGHZH010000006.1, read on the forward strand.
CGGATTAGACCAATAGTTAATCCCGGCATTTCTAACTGGGGGGTAAGTCCCACATTTTCTAGAGTCATAAATCGTTTCACATACTCTGGATTTAAACCGGCTAGGCGTTGACCAATTTCTGGGCCGGTAAATTGAGATTTTTTACCCCACAAAATAGCGGTTGGCGTAGTTAAACGGGGCATGTATTTAGCTAAATCAAAACATAAATCGCCCCGAACAAAGGAGAGTGCAGCATATTCGGCCTTGGGTTGTGTAGCTGATTCTAGATAGGCTTCGATAATTTCTGAGTAGATGCGCTCGCTTTGGGCAAATTGGCGATTTTGCAGAAAAGAGGCAATTCCAGCTTCTGTGGCGATCGCCGTGCTATAAACGAATTTATCCAAAACAGGAAATCTAATCAACTGGGCAAATAAACTGGCGCTATAATCTTCACCAAAATCCGATAATCCAGCCGGAGTAGTTAAAATTAAAGACTGGAATAATTGGGGATAGTCAATTGCAACTCGAATCACTAACGCTGCGGTTAACGAAGAGGCAATCACTGTGCAGGGTTCCTCACAGGTAAGTTCTAAAAACTCCCGAATTGTGGTCAGATAATCCTCAATTTCATAGTTGCGCTCTGGACGATCGGAACCACCCCAGCCGATTAAATCGGGAGCGAGGGTATAATACTCGGCCGCAAATGCGGGATAAACCTGAGACCACTCATAGGCCGATGACCCTCCTCCAAACCCATGTAAAAATACTAATTTAGGCTGTAATTTCACCTGAGAATCCCAGAAGGACTCGCTGGGGTGGTAGTAGACCATTCGGCCTAAGCTAGTTACCACGGAGTTTTGTTCAAAACCAGGAGGGATAATCATGTACGCCTTGCTCTGTTCTCAACGATTCCGCTCCCATTGTAATCAATTTTAGAATTAACCCACCCTAAATCATCATTAAATTGTTAATTAGTAATTATTAATTGTCCCGGCAATACCGTTGAGTCACTTGGTGACGATAGGTAAACATATCCTCCAGTCGGTCAATCACAAAGCTACCGAACAGAAATTCGGCGATCTCTCCCCCAAATAATTCTAAGCGAATCCTATCCGTTAACCGGGTTTGATTGCCTTCGCGGGTGAACTCATGGCGATGCACCCAACTCTGACAAGGGCCTTCGATTTGGCGATCGACAAAATATTCATAGGGCACACAATCCGTATGACGGGCTAACCATTTAATCGGGATTAATCCCAATTGAATTTCAAACTCTATAATAGCTCCCGCTCCTAAGCCTCCCTCTCGGCGCAAAACTTTTACCGGTTGCCAAGGAGGAGTTAAAACACTTAAGATATCAGCCCGCTCATGGAAGTCCCAAACCCTTTCAACTGGCGCATCAATTAAGGTGGATTTTTCAAAATTTAGCATACTTTTAATACGACTTAAGCCAGCAGTTAATCGACCATTAAAAGATAAAAAGGCAACGGGATTAGATCCAATTGTCTGCTAGAATGAATGGTGATAGACATATTTAAATCCTACTCCCAATCCTGAAGAGATTCTCTCAAAATTTCCTTACCGTCTTGTTCGACCACTAAAAACGATCCCCTAGCAGTGTTTAAAATCACGTAATAAGTATAGTCCCCATTGACCGCTTGAAAATATTCGCCGCTAGAATCATAATCGCTCAAGTCCAGTCGAATATCATCCCCCGTTTCTTTATCCACACCCACATAAGTGTAAGGTGCATCCCCACCACAAATACTCACCCAAAAATTCCTAGTTTCTGCTAAAAAATAAGTACTTTCGCTCTGATAACAATAATCTTGTAATTCAGCAATACGAGTTTGGCCCAGCACTTGACGCAATGGCATCACACTTACCAGTAAACCAAGGAGAATAGAGGCACTGAGATTGAGTCCCTTGCCGCTTAAGACTAGATTTTTCATATTGTGTGGAATAGTTTCCTCATCAATTCAAATTACTTTATCATAGCAAGTCCATTCCCCTAATGTCATTCTGCTACCGATTCCAGGTTAAGCTCATCTAATTGGGTCTCTCAATCTGAAACCACAGAACCGCACCAGTTAACAGCAAGTAGCCGATCTCGTTACTACAATTGAGAAGAGCAAACAACAAGTAAATATCCCAGTGGCGCGTCAAGCTTAATTTGAGGGAATAGAATTGTGCTGAAATTCACAAATTTCAAAAATCATAGCGATTTTCTAATAAACTATTTTAAGCTTACCAAGCCACTACTGCCGTGACCCAGCTAAAATAGGAACCCGGCAATTCGCAACAGTAGAAAGCCATCCTAAAGCACCACACTACCAGCACTTGCTCCACCTACATTTACTGCCGTCAGTGGAGTTCCACCAATCGTATCACTAAAATTACCTGCAGCATTCAATGTCCCTGTACCATTATGGAGAATTGAGAACGTACCGCCATTCACGGCAAACGCATTATTCGTGACTGTCAAAAAGCCTCCCGCTCCTAAATTCGTACCCGGACGAACCGCCAACCCATTATTACTACCCATTACCCGGTTATCCCGAACCACAATACTACCTGCATTACTCAACGTCGCTCCAAACGGAGACTCTCGCAGACGAATCGCTCCATCTGTTCCCCCATTATTTGTATTAATATTTTCCAAAAGGTTATTCTGAATAGTGACTGTACCGCCACCGGCTCTCACCCCAGCTACTTGAATCCCCTGCTGACGCACTGTATTCAAACGATTACCACTAATATTGGCTGAACCAATTGTATCTAACAAGATACCTGGAGCATCATCCCCAGGATTGCCAATATTATTCACCGCATTATTAATAATATTGACTGTATCCACCTCATAGATAAACATCGCCCGCTTTCCATCGCCCGTAATTCCATCAAACGAATTATCTTGAACCGTCAACGTACCAAACCCTCGAGGATTAGGCGAATTCAAAGACCGGAAAACACCATCTTCAATCAGATTTGTAAATGTATTACTGCGAATAACCACTTCACTACCGGGGTCTCTCAAATTCATTACTGGAGTTGCTGCATCCCCATCACTGGTAAACTCGAAACCATTGATAATAATTGGCCCCGCAGGAGAACCAGGGCGGTCAAATTCCACAAATCCTCCTGCGCCACCAATAGTTGCTTCTGGATTGCGAGCAGCACCCAACGCTTGATTGGCATTAGGCCCCAACAATTGCACGGGTTTATTAATATTAATTACTTGGCCAGGAATATACATCCCTGGTAGCACTTGCACCAAGCTACCAGTCGGTGTAGTAGAAACACGATTAATCCCGGCCTGAATTTGAGCAAAGGCATTAATACCAATAATTCCATCTCCCTCGGTCAGCGGCCCATCTCCATCCGGGTCAACGGGTGTACCGTTGGCTAGGGTTGCCCAGTTATCATCCACATATACCCAATCATCATCCAGAATTTTGACCTGAGCCGTATTTGGAGTGCCGACGATATAAAACCCACTATTCGAGAGGGTAATCGTCACATCCTCAACCGTATTAGGACTATCATTATTAATCGGCACAACGGGTAATTCCACTGTTGTGGCTCCAGCCGGAATGGTTACGCTCTCGTTGAGCATTTGGTAGCGTGTGCCATTTGCAGCCGTTCCCTGAACTGTATAGTTAACGGTTAGCGCGGCTTCCGTAGAGCCTCCAGTACGGGTGAGGGTAAAAATGCCATTGGTGGCTGGGTCTCCTTCTACAGCAATATTGGTCGTTGCTTCGACCGAAACTGTGGACGGTTGGGGAGGGGGAATCGGAGTGGGTGTTGGAGTGGGTGTCGGGGTTGGTGTTGGGGTTGGCGTTGGGGCAGGGATGGGATTTAAGTTTGTAGTAAAGTCTGCTTCGGTAATCTGATTCGGATTAACCCCAGAGAGCACCATCAGATAGTTGCTGGTTACCCCATCTTGAATGACAGTGGTGCCAGTAAATGCCCCAGTTCCAGCCGTAATTAACAGATTTTCAAAGGCTAAACCCGGTTCTAAGCCGAGTAAATCTTGTCCATTTTCAAAATCAACGGCAATATCTGCATCTGTGATTAAGGGGCCGCCAGTGGTAGGGGGTTGTCCAAATACATTACGCCGACCCATGACAAAAATATCCTGGCCGCCATCACCAAGCAGCACATCCGCGCCTAAATCTCCATGGAGAACATCATTTCCTCGGTCTCCGGAGACTAGGTCATTGCCTTGACCGCCATAGAGGATATCATTGCCCTGACCGCCATAGAGGGTATCATTATCTTGATTCCCATTCATGAAATCATCATCCTGGTTCCCAATCAGGATATCGGTTCCCTGTTCTCCAAAAATGCTGTCGTTATTTTCATTCCCAGATAAAAGGTCATTGCCGAAATTCCCGAAAATTAGGTCATCACCTTGCTGGGAAAATACTGTATCATTACCAGCTAGGAGAAAGATTTGATCGCTTGCTGGGGTTCCGACAATGAAGTTATTGCCGGGCATACCGTTGATAACTGCCATGGGTTCACGTCCTCACCCTAACCACTAGCTTATTTTAGCCGAATCTGGATTGTTGTCACGCTATGTTATAGTTCATTTCAATTGAGGTTCATAGATTATCACTTAGAAAACCCATTTGGGATCTTTACAGAGAGTATAATAGACAACGAATGTTATGCAGCAGTAGTTTGACTGATCCCAAATGGGGACTTATTGATCCGTTGTTATCCAAGAAAAAGCGGACTTGCCTCCCCAAATCGCTCTCTATGTCCTCAACTTTACGTTAAATTAATGTAGAAAATGGCGCATTCGGGTAAACACCATCACTACCCCTAACTCATTGGCTGCGGCGATCGAGTCTTTATCGCGCACGCTACCCCCAGGCTGGATAATCGCCTCAATTCCTGCCGCTGCAGCCGTTCGTACTGAGTCGTCAAAGGGGAAGAACGCATCGCTACCAAGTACTGCCCCACGAGCTTTTTCTCCTGCCTGTTCTAGGGCAATTTTCGCGGCTCCGACGCGGTTCATTTGACCGGCTCCTATGCCACAGGTGGTGTGATTTTTAGTCACCACGATCGCATTCGATTTCACATGCTTGACGACCTTCCAAGCAAAGAACAGCTCTTCTAACTGCTCTGGAGTCGGTTGTTTTTCCGTCACCACTTCCCACTGATCCGGGGTGCTAATGGTGCGATCGCTCTCTTGCAATAAAAATCCACCCGCAATACCCTTGATCATCACCTGCGGTCCTTGCATCAGATCCGGCAAGACCAAAACCCGTAACTTCGATTTCTTGTGTAAAAGGTCTTGAGCATCTGGATTGCAGCCGGGAGCAACCACGCATTCGAGGAAAATATGGGTTAACTCCTCTGCTGTTGGCCTATCAATGGGTTGATTGAGAGCCACAATACCACCAAATGCCGAAGTCGAATCAGCTTCTAGCGCCTTCTGATAGGCTTCTACCAGGGTATCCGCTACCGCCAGACCACAGGGATTAGTATGCTTCAAAATAGCTACGGCTGGCTTATCGGTAAACTCGGTAATAATTTGCCGTGCTGCCTCCAAGTCCACCAAATTGTTATAACTGAGTTCCTTTCCTTGTAATTGGGTGGCCCCTGACCATCCCTCTTTCCCGGTTCCCGTCTGATACCAAGCAGCGCTCTGGTGCGGATTTTCGCCATAGCGCATGGTTTGCCGCTTCTGTCCCGATAGGGTGAATTCAAGGGGCAACAGTGCCTCTTTCTGATGGGTTAAATAAGCAGTAATTGCTCGGTCATAGGCCGCAGTATGGGCAAAGGCTTTTATCGCCCGTTCTTTCCGAAATTCTGCTGAGGCTGTCCCACCCTGCTGACGAAGTTCGGTTAAATAAGCATCATAATCAGTCGGATCGCAGAGGATGGTTAAATGGGCATAATTTTTAGCTGAAGCTCGCAGCAAGGTGGGGCCGCCAATGTCGATATTTTTGATCGCTTCTTCTAATGTCACATCCAGTTTGGCGATCGTCTGTTCAAACGGGTATAAATTCACCACCACCAAATTAATCGGGCGAATGTCATTATCTGTTAAATCCTGAAGATCCCCCTCCAGATTGCGCCGCGCTAGAATTCCCCCATGAATGCGAGGATGGAGAGTCTTCACCCGGCCGCCTAGAATTTCTGGAGATCCGGTATAATCAGACACTTTTGTTACCATTAATCCAGATTCTCGTAGCGTTTTCGCCGTACCTCCACTACTGACTAAATCAAATCCGAATTCTTCCACCAAACTCCGGGCCAGATCCACCAGTCCCGTTTTATCTGATGTGCTAAGAAGGGCGAGAGGAGCCATAAGACAAGTGTTCCATGATTGATGAGCCACGTTTAAGGATACAGCAGGGATTTATTACCAATTAGAAATTAAACCTTAAAATTATTGAAGACCTGAACACGATACCTGGCACGCAGCCCAGGAAGAAGTTTCAATTTTGGAAAATCTGTGTTATGATTCTTTATGCTAAGGGCACGTAGCTCAGTGGATAGAGCACCAGATTCCGGTTCTGGGTGTCGGGGGTTCAAATCCCTCCGTGCTCGTCCATTTCAAGTATGGGCACTACAGGTTTTTCATCCCCAACACCCAGAAAAAAATCTGGTACTCTGCCTAAAATCTGCCTAAAATCATCCTACACCACTCCAAAACAGTGCAGGGTAAATAGGTCATACAAATAGAGTAAATCTATCCATGGAAGCATTGCCATAGAATTTCATCTATAAACCAATCACATGACCATCACATAAGCATCACATGACCATCACATAAGAGTTTTCTATGGATAAAGAGAGAGTCATAAGGTGTGATAAAATAGATATATATCCAAGCTGGAGACCCAACTAGGGTAACCAAAGAAGATATATATCCATCGGCACTCCATGGGCTGGCATGACCCGACAGAAAATTAAGGGTGACAAGCAGGACATATATCAATTGACTCGCCTTGACCCGGCATGATCGGAGAAAAGAGCCAACAGACTCCAGCCAATTGAATTCCTCCAAGGGTCATAACTTTGGTATTACCCTTCCACTCAGAAGGGATATTTTTCCACAACTTAGCCCTAGAAGTTTTGAGAGAGTCAGGATAGAGAATACCCACAACATCAGTTGACCCCCTAGCGGGTGATAAAGCGCACTCAAGGAGTTGGACACATCAAGGGCTCTACTTCGCTCTATCCTCTGCACTTAATTGCTTTGTCGCTGGAATTGTTATAAGGATACCAAATTCGCTTTAATTGGTTTGTCGCCCTTAAAACCCATACCTGAAAAGCGTTCTAGCCATCCCCAGAAATACGCAATTCAGAGATGGCACGGTAGCCGTTATTCCCTCAGTTCTAGTTCGTCAGAGCGATAGCAATAGGTTCCATTCCAATCCTCCTCCATTGCTCCTATCTTCACCTGGCATCCCCATTCTTCATTCTCATTTTGAGGATGGGTAATGATTGCCTCTAACTTTTCTCCATCAGGG
>NZ_JAGHZH010000076.1:0-31626 GCF_017746885.1 Roseofilum sp. SBFL
AAGTGGAATGAAGCAATCGCAAAATCCCCAAATCTTGGCGATTGCTTCCCTGCGGTCGCAATGACAACTCGAATCTATGATCGACAATGTACCTCATAGCAGCGCGAAGCGCTGTAACCCTCTTCTGTCACTTTCCCAAAAAGGGGCCTCAAACCCTCATTCTTTCGTTGGCGATCGCAGGCTGTAATGACGGAAATTCGTTAGAATTTCCAAGAGTGACAGAAGAGGGGTAATTATTAACGATTCTATCTCTACGATCCGCGATCGCCTACTCAGTCTTGTGCTGAACCTGTTGAATGACTTCCACCACGTCCTCAAAGTCCAAAGGCTTACTCAAATAGCCATCTGCTCCCGCTTTCATACATTGTTCTCGATCGCCAGCCATCGCCATTGCAGTCACAATAATCACCGGAACCTCTTTCCACAGAGGATTGGCCTTCAAGCGTTGGACTAACTCTAAACCATCCACTTCTGGCAACTGTACATCCATCAAGATTAATGCCGGTAAATTTTGTTGTGTTACCAAGGGAGACTCAATAGTGTTGACCATCACTTGACCATCAGCGATCAATTCCACACTATAGCCTTCCAACTCCAGGATCTCAGAAATCAAAGCTTGATTATAGGGTTGGTCTTCCACCACCAACACCCGCTTCCCATTCACTTCTTTAGGAGGATCGCCGATGGGAGGACCCTCTTGGTTCGCGTCCATATCCTTAGCAGATAAACGACTCATTCCCGTCAGGGGTAACCAAACTCGAAACACGCTACCTTTACCCTCTTGGGACTCAAACGAGAGAGTTCCCCCATGGAGTTCAGCCAGTCGTTTGGTTAGGGAAAGACCCAAACCTGTTCCCTCATGACGACGAGTTAAAGAGGAGTCAATTTGTTGAAAGGGACGAAAGAGTAAATGTTGTTGATCTTTGGGAACGCCAATACCTGTATCTTGGACTTCTAAACAGAGATAGGGAGTACTCTGATTAATGGGGGAGCGATCGCAGCGATTTTCTTGGGCTAATTCTTCCCCATATGCTAATCTGCCCTTGAGTTTAATCTGTCCCTTCTCCGGAGTAAACTTCACCGCATTGGAGAGCAGATTGACTAAAATTTGACGGATACGCCGTTCATCGAGCAAGGCTTGATCCAAACGATAATCTAATTCTAGGGAGAGAATTTGTCGTTTTTTATCTGCGCGGGGTTGGATCATCTTCAGACAATCCGTACATAGCTCATGAATGCCCAGAATTTGTAGATCTAGTTCCGATTTACCCGCCTCTATTTTCGATAAATCCAGGATCTCATTAATCAGAGAGAGCAAATGTTTTCCGCTAGAGGCGATCGCCTTTACCTGATTTTGTTGCCGTTCATTCAGTTGACCAGAGCGCTGGCGGAGCAATAAATCGGAGAAGCCTAAAATACTATTGAGTGGAGTTCGTAGTTCATGGGACATAGAAGCCAGAAACTCCGATTTTAATTGAGAAGCTCGCTCTAAATCTTGATTAATTTGATGCAGGGTTTCCTGAGCGCTAGCCCGCTCAATCGCTACGCCCAAAGTCCGACAGGCCGCGATGAGCATATCCTGCTGGGGAGACTTTTCCAGTCGGTGTATATTGCGCGATTCCAAGGTTAACACCCCAATCACCCGACCATCGGAGGTAGGAATGGGAAAAATACCCAATTGGCCAATGTTCGGATGGCGAAATATCTCTAGTGATTGGGGATGGTTACAGTAATTTTCAATAAATAAGGGTTCTCCGGTCCGGACAACTTCCCAGAGCAAACCTTGACCCTGGGGAATGCCTTTTTGTAGTAAGGATTCCATTTCTTCCACCACGGGTTTACCACAACTGGCAATAAATTGACCGGAAATATTATTGGTTAAGGGGCCGGCTAGTCGTTCCTCCCCTTCTCCGCTAATCACTTTAATATCCCCAAATGCTGAGTCCATCGTTTCTATGAGATAATTCAGGGCATATTGACCCATATCTTTCAGGGAAACTGGGGTCTGTAGCCGTTCATTGAGGCCTAACAGGAAACGTAGACGCTTGACCTCTGCATTTAAGCTTTCTTCCATCAGGGCTGCTTGTTTGAGTGCTTGGCGATCGCGGGTCACATCGCGGAAAATCAGTAACCGTCCTTGGTTAGAGGTCGCTGTTGTTGAAATTTCTAAATGAATTCCATTAGATTGTTCGACTTCAATGACTACATCCGTTTTTGCCGATCCGATAATTCTGGATTTGAGTTCTTGACATTCTCCTGGACTCCAATAGCCTTGATGGATTAAGTGGCTAATCACCGTTTCAATATGGGGCTGTTTTTGTAGATACTCAAGCTCAACTTCCCACAACTGAGCCAACTTCTGGTTAAACAAGACCAAGTGATGGGAAGCGTCGAATAGAGCGATCGCATTGTCCATTTGGGACAAAATTAATTCTTGTTCTTCTTGAAGACGCTGTAGATCCATGGCAGTTTATTCTCGGTCAATGGGTTTGGGGGATACAAGCATGGCATTATCTTCACCAATGTACTCAACTGACAATATATATCTTCGCATAACTTTACATTTCTTGAGGTCAGGTGGCTCGGTTTTCGATCTAGATTGCGATCGCACCCCATAGATTTCCATTTTACAAAAATTCATAAAAACATAAAGTCAGACATTAAAATTAGCATTATTTTATAGAGATTTTCTCAAAACTTAAGCCCACTTAAATCCAAGATTAAACAACAAAAAGATTGTCAAAAAGAATCTAGATTTTACTGAAAATCTTTATAAAAAAATGAAAATTTTCCTCCATTTAGCGCTTCAATAGAAACTTAAGAACACCCAAAATTCAACACAGACTATGCAATCTTCAGTCGCCCCTCCCACCTCAGACAAAAAACCGGCCAAGCCTGCGGCCAAAGACAAACGCTTCAAAGCCCTAGATGTAACCATGAAGCGCAATCAATATCGCCAAGATGCTCTGATTGAAATCCTTCACAAAGCCCAAGGAGCCTTTGGTTATCTTGAAGAAGAAGTCCTAGAATACATTGCCCGCAACCTCAAACTCCCCCTGAGTCGAGTCTATGGAGTCGCAACCTTCTATCATCTCTTCTCCCTCAAACCGGCTGGCGCTCATACCTGCGTCGTGTGTATGGGAACAGCCTGCTACGTCAAAGGAGGAGATAAAGTCTTAGCCGCCCTCGAAGAACATACTGGCGTTCATTCTGGAGAAACCACTCCCGACGGACAAGTTTCTCTCGTTACTGCTCGGTGTATCGGAGCGTGCGGCATCGCCCCTGCTGTTGTGTTTGATGGTCAAGTGGCTGCCCAGCAAACCCCAGAATCGGTGATTGAGCGCATAAAAGGCTGGCAGGAGTGAGGGACGTTCCTGACGCAGGGACACGGAGACACGGTGAAATAGAAACTATTCCCTATTCCCTATTCCCCATTCCCCCACTCGGTACACATAACAATTACGGAGAACACTTATGGAATTTAGCGAACTGCAAGACCTAGCCGAACAGGAGAAACAAGCCCAGAAACCCACCAGAGTTCATTGTTGTACATCAACTGGATGCCAAGCCGCTCAATCTTTAGCCGTCAAAAAAGGTATGGAACAAGCCGTTAAAGATCAAGGCTTGCAAGAAGAGGTGCAAATTGTTGGCGTAGGTTGCATGGGATTTTGTGGCCAAGGGCCCATTGTTCAGATCGATTCGGAATCTTCAGAAGCAGCTAATGGACTCTATTATGAAAAAGTGACTCCAGCGCAAGCCCCCTCCATCATTGACGGCTTAAAGGGAGGAGAAGTTACAGCCAATCAAGGCGATCCTAATCATCCCTTCTTTAGTCGTCAGTTCCCCATTGTGCGTGAATACAGCGGCAAAATTGACCCAGAAAGTATTGGTGAATACTTGGTCATGGGCGGCTATCAGTCCTTGTATCATGCCGTCTATGAAATGTCTCCAGAAGAGGTAATCGCAGAAATTACCAAAGCTGGACTCCGGGGACGGGGAGGTGCAGGTTATCCTACCGGATTAAAGTGGGCGACCATGGCTAAAATGCCCTCTGGACAAAAATATGTTATTTGTAACGCCGATGAAGGAGACCCCGGCGCATTTATGGATCGTTCTGTACTCGAGAGCGATCCTCATCGGATTTTAGAAGGAATGGCGATCGCCGGATACGCCGTCGGAGCCAACCAAGGTTACATCTACGTCCGTGCCGAATATCCCCTCGCCATTACCCGCCTCGAAAAGGCCATCAGACAAGCCAAACGGCAAGGCTTCCTCGGCTCCGGTATCCTCGGCTCATCAATTGACTTTAACATCGCCATTCGAGTCGGTGCAGGAGCCTTCGTTTGCGGCGAAGAAACGGCCCTCATTGCCTCCATCGATGGCGGACGTGGAGTCCCTCGGCCTCGTCCTCCCTATCCTGCTGTTTCCGGACTCTGGGGAGAACCCACCTTAATCAATAACGTAGAAACCCTGGGTAACATTGCCCCCATTATCCGCAATGGTTCAGACTGGTTTGCAGGTATTGGTACAGAAAAAAGCAAAGGCACCAAAATTTTCTCCCTCACCGGAAAAGTCTGCAATAACGGCCTGATTGAAGTGCCCATGGGAATTACCTTACGGGAAATTGTCGAAGTGATGGGGGGCGGAGTCCCCGATGGCGGCAAAGTGAAAGCAGTGCAAACCGGTGGGCCCTCTGGGGGTTGTATTCCAGCCGAATATATGGATACCCCCGTAGACTATGACTCTCTGACTAAACTCGGTTCCATGATGGGTTCAGGAGGAATGGTGGTCATGGATGACTCCACCAACATGGTACAGGTGGCCCAATTTTACATGGAATTTTGCCAGGAAGAGTCTTGTGGCAAATGCATTCCCTGTCGAACTGGAACCGTGCAAATGTACGAACTGTTGACCAAAGTCATTAAAGGAAAGGGAACCCTTGCAGACTTGGAAACCCTAGAAAATCTTTGTCAGATGGTGCGTGTAACCAGCTTATGTGGGTTAGGCATGAGTGCGCCCAACCCGGTGTTGAGTACCTTGCGCTATTTCAAATCTGAGTATGAGGAGTTCTTAGCTGTTAAGGCTTAACCCTCCATCCATAGTAGGAGCGGGTTCACTAACCCTATTGCCTTCCTACCTAAATCTCGGTAAACCCGCCCCTATTCCTGTTGCCTCATAAGGAGTGAAATTCAATTATGTTTTGTGAACAATGCGAACAAACCGCCAGTGGTCAAGGTTGTCACCAATGGGGCGCTTGTGGGAAAAGTCCAGCCGTCAATGGTGTTCAAGACCTCTTGGTCTATTGCCTTAGAAGTTTAGCTCCCGTAGCTCTAAAAGCTGGAGAACTAGGATTATCGATTTTAGAAGTCGATCGCTTTACCTGCGAGAGCCTGTTTACCACGATGACGAATGTCAACTTTGACCAGCGTTATTTTGCCAATTTAATTCGTCATGCGATCGCCCTGCGGGAAGACCTGAAAGTTCAAATTGCCCAATCTGCGAGCATTGAGTGGCCCGAAATTGCCGACTATCAACCCGACTTTACCGAAAGTTTAGCCGAACAGGGGGAAAACCTCACGGCTCGCTTGCTAGAGTCCGCCAAGGGCAACCCCGATATCTTTGCCCTGAAGTTGCTGGTACTCTATGGAGCCAAAGGTACAGCTTCCTATGCCTTCCATGCCTACGAACTCGGTCAAGAAGACCCCGATATTTACCAGTTCTGCCATCAAGCCTTACAGGCAGTCGATCGAGACCACTTGACCTTAGAGGAGTGGGTGGCTTTAGCGCTGAAAATAGGAGAAATGAACCTGAAAGCGATGGCTTGCTTAGATGCGGGTCATACCGAAACCTACGGTCATCCTGTACCCACTACCGTACCCCTTAACCCCAGACCAGGCAAGGCGATCCTGGTTTCAGGTCATGATATTAAGCAACTCGCGGCTCTACTCGAAAAAACCCTAGACAGTGGTATTACGGTTTATACCCATGGCGAGCTGCTTCCAGCCCATGGATATCCCCAGCTCAAAGAGCGCTATCCCCATCTGTATGGTCACTATGGTACAGCTTGGCAAAATCAAACCCGCGACTTTGCCAAATTCCCCGGCCCGGTTGTCATTACGACCAACTGCCTGATGCCTCCCCATGAGACTTATGAAGAGCATCTATACACGGTTGGGCCGGTTGGTTTTCCTGGAATTATCCATTTACCGACCCTTGATGACACTGTGGATTATAGTTTGGTGATTTCAAGGGCAAAAACCATGGAAGGGTTTACTGAAGACACTGAACCTCGCCAGGTGATGACCGGGTTTGCTCGCAATGCGGTGTTAAGCGTGAGTGAGACCATTATTGATGCAGTTAAACAGGGTAAAATTCGCCATTTCTTCCTGGTGGGGGGTTGTGATGGTGCAAAACCCGATCGCAACTACTATACGGAATTTGTAGAAAAAGTGCCCCAAGATTGCGTAGTCTTGACGCTCGCTTGTGGAAAATTCCGCTTCTTTGATCGGCAATTGGGAACCATTGGAGGGATTCCGCGCTTATTGGATGTGGGGCAATGTAATGATGCCTATTCTGCGATTCAAATTGCTCTGGGTCTAGCGAATGCTTTTGAGATGGATGTGAACGAACTGCCCTTATCGATGGTGCTGTCTTGGTACGAGCAAAAGGCGATCGCCGTTTTACTCACCTTGCTCCATTTGGGAATTAAAGATATCCGCTTAGGGCCAACTCTGCCCGCGTTCTTAACTCCCAATGTGTTTAAGTTGCTCTCCGAGACCTATAACTTGCAACCGATTTCTACCCCAGAGGCGGATTTGGCAGCTTGTTTGGCCGGGGGATAGAGAGATGGGGAGATGGGGGGATAGGGAGATGGGGGGATAGGGAGATAGGGGAACACAGAGATTGATATATTAACCATTCCCCCACTCCCCATTCCCCACTCCCCATTCCCCATTCCCCATTCCCCATTCCCTATTCCCTATTCCCTAATTTTGGAGAACACTATGTCTGTAAAAACCCTAACTATTGATGGAATTGATGTTGCCATTGAAGAAGGCTCCACGCTTTTAGAGGCAGCCAAAGAAGCAGGGGTTGAGATCCCAACCCTGTGTCACTTAGATGGCATCTCTGATGTGGGTGCTTGTCGCCTCTGTTTAGTCGAAGTTACTGGTATTCCGAAGTTACTGCCAGCTTGCGTCACTGAGGTTTCCGAAGGCATGGAGGTGCAAACGCAAACGGCAAAACTGCAAGATTATCGGCGGATGACGGTAGAGTTGCTCTTCTCTGAAGGTAATCATTTTTGTGCCTTTTGTGTCGCAAATGGCAACTGTGAACTTCAGGATGTGGCGATCGCCGTTGGCATGGATCATTCCCGCTTTGAGTATCGCTTCCCCAACCGAGAAGTGGATGTTTCCCATCCTCAATTTGGTATCGATCACAACCGATGTATTCTCTGTACTCGTTGCGTGCGCGTTTGCGATCAGATTGAAGGGGCCCATGTTTGGGATGTTTCTGGACGGGGAGGTACAGCCAAAATTATCTCCGGTTTAAATCAACCTTGGGGTGAAGTCAGTGCTTGTACCTCCTGTGGTAAATGTGTCAATGCTTGTCCTACGGGATCAATTTTCCGCAAGGGAACCACTACCGCAGAAAAAGAAAGCGATCGCGAAAAACTAGAATTCCTCGTCACTGCTCGCACCAAACACCAATGGACAAGATAATCCTCACATGGCTCAAGGTGGCGATCGCTGGGATCATCTCAGTTATTATGAACGTAAGTATCTTAAAGTGGCGATCGAAGCCTACGATAAGATCATCGAAGATACTGACGATATCCCTAAAATTGCCCAACACTATCAACTCGATATTGAAGAGGTTAAACGAGCTAAAAATTATGCCTTTGGTGATGGAGTGCGTACCTGGGGATTTAGCCCAGATTTATGGATGGCACAAGCCTGGCAACGACTAGCTAACGGTGAAGGTAATGAATGTGATGAACTATTGTTAAACCATGAAGTTTTTGAATCTAACTTAGTGATTAACAAATCTATGACCATTCAAGATGCTCATCAGTTAGCACAAGCTCGTTATCCTTGGTCACTTAGACTACTGGAATGGAGAAAACAAAACCATGAATAAACCCCTTGATATCAGAGCGAGTTTATCGAAGTCAGAATTAATCGAACAGCAGTTCTTAGAAGTTCTGGAGAGTTGTGAATCTCTTGGCTCTCATCATGCAGAATACTCTAGTATTCCTTATGAATCTGTAGATAAACTCTGCGATCTTGCTCAAGATGTGAATGGTTTTGTGCGCTTTTTGATGATCTATAAAGAGTCAATTCAAATGGCTGTCAATGCCATATTTGGCTATGCAAGTACAGTCGATAATTGGAGAGTTAAAGAGTCTCCTATTGGATTTGGAGTCCGAGACTTTTGTAGCCTGTTAGTTGCTATGCTCCAAGGACAACAAGCAAGCCGCATATTGGCTTCCGGTAATTTTGAGTCCTTAGACGCGATCGCTGAATTATTAAGTGAATGGAGGGGAGTGAAGTTCCAAGAAATTCTAGATAAACAAGCACAGTACCTATTGAATGGAAACTAAAACAGGAGAGAACACCATGGCAAAGATTAGAATGGCAACGGTTTGGCTGGCAGGATGTTCGGGCTGTCATATGTCCTTTTTGGACTTAGATGAATTTCTATTTGATGTAGCGGAAAAAGTCGATGTGGTTTACTCTCCCGTCGGCTCAGATATTAAGGAATATCCAGAAAACGTAGATGTCTGCTTAGTTGAAGGGGCGATCGCCAACGAGGAAAACTTAGAACTCGCCCTGAAAGTTCGCGAGAGAACGAAAACCGTGATTTCCTTTGGAGATTGTGCAGTAACAGCCAATGTTCCCGCCATGCGGAATATGTTGGGAGGAACGGAACCGGTATTGAAACGCTGTTATTTGGAACTGGGAGATACCACTCCCCAATTGCCCAATGAGCCGGGAATTGTGCCGGAATTACTCGATAAAGTCCGCCCGCTTCATGAAACGATTAAAGTGGATTTGTTTATTCCCGGATGTCCACCGCCAGCCGATCGCATCAAAGCGGCGATCGCGCCTTTATTAGAAGGACAAACGCCAACCATGGAAGGACGGGAAATGATTAAATTTGGCTAACCCATCCTCACCCAAAAACCTGTAGGGGCAGGTTAACCCAAATTTAGGCATCCCACCCAGGTTTGTGTAAACCCACCCCAACCCCATTCATCCCCACCCAAAAACCCGATAAAGGAGAACACCGCCATGAGTAGAAAAGTTGTTATCGATCCCGTAACCCGTATTGAAGGTCATGCCAAAATTTCTATCTTCTTAGATGATGCGGGAGAAGTGGAAAATGCCCAGTTTCATGTTGTTGAATTTCGCGGATTTGAGAAATTCTGTGAAGGGCGACCGATGTTTGAAATGGCTGGTATTACCGCCCGAATTTGTGGAATTTGTCCCGTAAGTCACCTGTTAGCTGCTGCCAAAACTGGAGATAAAATCTTAGCAGTACAAGTGCCTCCGGGAGGGGAAAAACTACGGCGAATGATGAATTTAGCTCAGTTGACTCAATCCCATGCTTTGAGCTTTTTCCACCTCAGCAGTCCGGATTTTTTGCTGGGATGGGAGAGCGATCCAGCAACTCGAAATGTATTTGGTTTAATTGCCGCCGATCCAGAGTTGGCACGGGAAGGAATTCGCCTGCGGCAGTTTGGACAAACGATTATTGAACTGTTAGGTGCGAGGAAAATTCATTCAGCCTGGGCAGTTCCGGGTGGGGTGCGATCGCCCCTTTCAGACGAAGGTCGCGCTTGGATCAAGGAGCGTCTACCGGAGTCGCGCGCAGTGACGGAGAAAGCTCTAGCTTTGTTTAAGCGCCTATTGGATAGCGAGTTAACCACAGAAGCCGAAGTTTTTGGTAAGTTCTCTTCCTTATTTATGGGCTTAGTTGGAGCTGATGGCAGTTGGGAACATTATGGCGGTCATCTGCGCTTTATTGACAGTGAGGGGAATATCATTGCCGATCAGTTGAGCGAGGATAATTATCAAGACTTTATCGGCGAAGCGGTGGAAAATTGGTCGTATTTGAAATTCCCCTACTATAAACCTCTAGGATATCCCGATGGCATCTATCGCGTTGGTCCTTTAGCGCGGTTGAATGTGTGCGATCGCGTGGGAGTGCCGAATGCAGACCGAGAATTACAGGAAATGCGCGATCGCGCGGGTGGACGGGTTGCCACTTCTTCCTTCTACTACCACTATGCTCGACTGATTGAAATCATGGCGTGTCTGGAGCGCTTAGAACAATTGGTAGACGATCCTGATGTGGTTTCGTCCCGCGTTCGCGCCACTGGAGGCATTAATAATTTAGAAGGAATTGGAGTCAGCGAAGCGCCGAGAGGAACCCTTTTCCATCACTATAAAGTGGACGAACAGGGCTTAATTGAGAAAGTTAACCTGATTATTGCCACCGGTCAAAATAACCTGGCGATGAATAAAACCGTGACTCAAATTGCCAAACATTATATCCACGGCAATGAGATTCCTGAAGCCATGCTCAACCGTACAGAAGCCGGTATTCGCGCCTACGATCCCTGTCTGAGCTGCTCGACTCATGCCATAGGACAAATGCCGTTGCATCTAGAGTTAGTGCGACCCGATGGTAGTATTGCACACCAGCTTTATCGGGATTAAATTCTAGCGATCGCCAGAAACAGAAACCGGGTTTCTCCGAGCCAGTGTACCTCTTACATTGAGGTAGCCTCAGAAACCCGGTTTCTTTTGACTCAGGTTATAATCTTGGCGATCAATCTCAAGCGATGGGATAACGAAAATAAGTATGATATTTAGTACAATTATTACTCAAAATATAGAAATTCCACGGCTGGAAAACGGCGATCGTCTCTCTCGCGCAGAATTTGAACGGCGCTACAACAACATGCCGGAACTCAAGAAAGCGGAATTAATTGAAGGAATAGTCTATATGGCATCGGCGTTACGGATCAAGCAACATGGCAAACCTCACAGTCATATTATGGGTTGGTTATTTTATTATGAGGCAATGACTCAGGGTGTAGAAAGTGGAGATAATTGTACCGTAATTTTAGATAACAAAAATGAACCGCAACCGGATGGTTTACTGCGACTTCAGAAGGAAGGATTATCTAGAATTAATGATGCGGGATATGTGGAAGGAGCGCCGGAGTTAGTGGTAGAAATAGCCGCTTCTACCGTATCCCTCGATCTACATGATAAGTTGCAGGTTTATTGTCGCCATCAGGTGCAAGAATATCTGGTATGGCGCGTCCAGGATAATGAGATAGATTGGTTTCGACTGCGAGGGAGTGAGTATGAGAAGTTAGAAGCCAACGAACAAGGGATAATTCCCAGTGAAGTGTATCCGGGATTATGGTTAGATGTTCCGGCTCTTTTGAGGGGGGATTTAGCCCAGGTATTGCAAGTTTTGCAAGCAGGAATTGCGACAGAAGAGCATCAAGATTTCGTCCAGTTTTTATCGAATCTTTAGGGAATTAGAAACCGGGTTTTTACCCATAGATGCTACCCGCGATAGAGAGGAGCGACAAACCCGGTTTCTTTGTTCCTTGCTTTAACTCTTGAATCCTGTCTTCGGATACGGTACAATGGTTAAATATAAAGCTGCATATCTGGCTTAGATTGTAAAATGAGTTCTTAAGATGAAAGCTCCCATTGAACTTAACGAAGATTTGGTTAACGAGGCGTTCAGTTTAACAGATTGTCAAACTGAACAAGAATTGATTAATTTGGCTCTACAAGAACTAATTCGTACGCGCAAAAAGCGAAATTTACTGGATTTGAGCGGACAAATTCAATTTTCAGATAACACCGATTATAAGGAGTTACGGTCAAATCGAAATGTTTCTGATTGATACTTCAGTTTGGATTAGTGTTTTCAGAGATCGTACCGGTGCAACTCGCCAATCATTGGAGGAAATTATTAATGAACAACCCATTTTTTTAAGCCGATTTACTCAGATGGAACTGTTGCAAGGTTGCCGAGATGAACGGGAGTGGAGGCTGTTAGAAACGTATCTCCAAGATCAGGATTATATTGAAGCAACGGCTGAGACTTGGGTGGCTGCTGCCAGAATATATTACGATTTGCAGCGACAGGGGTTAACGGTTCGGAGTAGTATTGATTGTTGCATTGCTCAATTGGCGATCGCCCATCACTTAACGTTAATTCACAATGACCGCGACTTTGAAACCATTACCAGAGTCACAAGCCTTAATCATCTACGCTTTCAACCTTAACCCCATTTCTCCGTGCTTCTTGCGGCTGTTAGAAACCGGGTTTCTTCCCACAGATGCAACCTGCGATGGAGAGGAGCGAGAAACCCGATTTCTTTGCCCTTCTCGCACCCACCAGAGAAATTTTCGATACAATAGAAACACTCCATCATTGTTAATTATTAATTGTTAATTGATATGAGAATCGTCGGAACTCTGGTAGCGCTCGGAGTGTGGATGACTCCGGTAATGGTGACGGTGGCAGAGCAACCCAGTTGGGCGCAAAGTCGGCAACCTTCAGCGCAAGAAATTCGGGCAGCTATAGAACCGTTAATGGATCAAGGTATTCAACTACAACAACAGGGAAAACCCCAACAAGCTCTAGAAGTCTGGCGGCAAGTTTTATC
Organism: Roseofilum sp. SBFL; assembly: GCF_017746885.1. Lineage (NCBI taxonomy): Bacteria > Bacillati > Cyanobacteriota > Cyanophyceae > Desertifilales > Desertifilaceae > Roseofilum > Roseofilum sp. SBFL. The sequence goes on from NZ_JAGHZH010000076.1 coordinate 12,707, forward strand.
AATTTCACAACAGTTAAAAATTAAGCCAATCGAAGCTATATCATGGCTATTTATTGGGAGCAACTCTCATGATATGGGAAAATTTCAAACAGCATTGGAGGTATATCAACAAGCCTTACTCATTTTCCGAGAAGTGAAAGACAGAGAGGGAGAAGCGACGACTTTGAATAATTTAGGGTTCGTTTACGACAACATTGGAGAACCCCAACAAGCTATCAAATATTATCAACAAGCCTTATCTATTCTTCGAGAAATGCAAGATCGACAAGGAGAGGCAATGAGTTTGAATAATTTAGGAGGAGTTTACCAGGGCATTGGAGAACCTCAACGAGCTATAGAGTATTATCAACAAGCCTTACCCATTCTCCGAGATGTGCAAGACCGCAGAGGAGAGGGGAAGACGTTGAATAATTTGGGGTTAGTTTACGATAACATCGGAGAACATCAACAAGCTATAGAGTATTATCAACAAGCCTTACCCATTCTCCGAGATGTGCAAGACCGCAGAGGAGAGGGGACGACGTTGAATAACTTGGGGTTAGTTTACGACAACATCGGAGAACCCCAACGAGCCATAGAGTATTATCAACAGGCCTTACCCATTTACCGAGAAGTGCAAGACAGAAGGGGAGAAGCTACTATATTGAATAGTTTAGGGTTAATCTACCATGGCATTGGAAAACTGCAACAAGCCATAGAGTATTATCAACAAGCCTTACCCATCCGCCGAGACGTGCAAGACCGAGGAGGAGAAGCGACGACGTTAAGTAATTTGGGGGTAGTTTACGACAACATCGGAGAACCGCAACGAGCTATAGAGTATTATCAACAAGCCTTACCCATTGTCCGAGAAGTGCAAGACCGAGGCGGAGAGGCAACGGTATTGAATGGTTTGGGGTTAGTTTACAGCAACATTGGAGAACCGCAACGAGCCATAGAATATTATCAACAAGCCTTACCAATTGTCCGAGACGCACAAGACCGAGGACGAGAAGCAATGACATTGACTAATTTGGGAGCAGTTTACGACAACATCGGAGAACCGCAACGAGCCATAGAATATTATCAACAAGCCTTACCCATTCGCCAAGACGTGCAAGACCGAGGTGGAGAGGCGACAACATTGAATAATTTGGGAGCAGCTTACACCAAAATTGGAGAACCGCAACAAGCTATAGAGTATTATCAACAAGCTTTACCCATTTACCGAGAAGTGCAAGACCGAGGTGGAGAGGCAACGACATTAACTAATCTGGGAGCAGCTTACGCCAACATTGGAGAACCGCAACGAGCCATAGAGTATTATCAACAAGCCTTACCTATTCGCCGAGAAGTGCAAGACCGACGGGGAGAGGCGTGGACGTTGAATAATTTGGGGGTAGTTTACGAGAGTATTGGAGAGCGGCAACGAGCTATAGAGTATTATGAACAAGCCTTACCCATTCACCGAGAAGCGCAAGACCGAGGCGGAGAGGCGATGACATTGACTAATTTGGGAGCAGCTTACGCCAACATTGGAGAACCGCAACGAGCCATAGAGTATTATCAACAAGCCTTACCCATTTCCCAAGAAGTGCAGGACCGGCGGGTAGAGGCGGAGACGTTGAATAATTTGGGATCGACTTACCAAGGTATTGGAGAACTACAACGAGCCATAGAGTATTTTCAACAAGTCTTACCCATTCGCCGAGAACTGCAAGACCGAGTGGGAGAGGCAACGACATTGAATAATTGGGGGGGAGTTTACGCCAACATTGGAGAACCGCAACAAGCCATAGAGTATTTTCAACAAGCCTTACTCATTTCCCAAGCAGTGCAACACCGAGGAACAGAAGCGGCGACGTTGAGTAATATCGCTGCGGTTTACCGAGATACGGATCAACCTGAAAAAGCTATTGAATACTGGAAAGAATCTCTAGAAATTACTCTCAGTTTTCGCAGCAACCTGAAGCAAGAAAATCGGAAAACGTTTATTGCAACTAACCAAGGCCCAGCTATTGCCCTAACTTCCCTGCTCATCCAACAAAACCAACCCAAAGAAGCCTTTACCTGGATCAACCGCGTCACCACCTACGAACTGGCCGACTATACTCGCCTCCTCGGAGCCAAAGTCGAAAACCCCGAAGCTCAAGAACTCATCGACGAATATAACCAGCGCTGGCAACAAATCGAAAGCCTGAGACGACAACTGCAACTCGACTCCTCCGATGAACTTTCCCGCCGCATCAGTACCCTAGAGACCGAAAATATTAAACTTGGAGAAGAAATAGCCCAACAGTTCCCCGAAGTAGCCGATATTTTTGAAACCACTCCCACCGACATCGAGCAACTACAAGCCACCATCCCCGCAGGAACCCTTGTCCTGCAACCCGTTCCCCTCGCCAATGTTACGAACGTTCCCAATACCCTGGCTCTGTTTCTGCTCACCCGCGACAGTTTCCAGGTGGTGCAAACCTCCCTGGATGTGGAGCAGTTTAACCAACTCCTTGACCAATACCTGGAACAACTGCAAGATCGTAGCGATACCACCTACACCGAAACCAGCGCCGAACTCTACAACATTCTCATCCGTCCCATCGAAAGCCAAATCAACGCCTATCAACCGCAACACCTGAGCATCATCGCCACCGGACAACTGCGCTATCTCCCCTTTGAAACCCTCTACGACGAAGAAGGCGACCAACAGTTAATCGAAAAATACCCCATCAACTACCTGACTCGCCTCTCGAAAACGCCCCCCAACCGCCAACCCAGCGCTAAATCTAATGCTATTCTCGCTTTCGGTAACCCAGTTCCGCACCCTCCGCAACATCTACCCGGAGCGGAGGCAGAAGTCAACACTATTACCCAACTGTTTGCCAACAGTCAAGCTTACCTGAATCATGGCGCTACCCTAGAACAGTTCAAAACCCAAGCGCCCAAGTTTGCCTTCCTCCATCTGGCTACCCACGGCTGTTTTCAAAAAGATGGGTGTAAAAAGTTGGACATGGCAGCCAACACCATTCTATTTGCCGATACCACCTGGCCCATCACCGATGCTGCTTTACTGGGGTTGAACCACACCCGACTCATTGCCCTCAGCGCCTGCCAAACCGCCCGCGAAGCCGACGTAGAGGGAAATTTGATTTCTGGAGTCGCTTACCTGTTTGAACGGGCGGGAGCGCAAGCGGTGATGGCCAGTTTATGGAATGTGGCGGATGAATCTACGCAACGGTTAATGAGCGATTTTTACCAGTATGTCCAGGAAGGCATGACCCAAGGGGAAGCCTTACGGAAAGCGAAGCTCAATCAAATTAACAGACATCCCTTTTTCTGGTCACCGTTTATCCTGATTGGCGATCCTCGTTAGGATGGTGGGGGAATGGGGGAGTGGGGCGCAACCGTTGACGACTGATGGAAAATAATTTCCACAACCCTATTCCCTATTCCCTATTCCCTATTCCCTAGCGCAAAGCGCTATTGATCGCCATGAAATGTAGGATTGAGGATCATGAGTTGATCGCCGTGAATACTTTTCTGAATGGCAACGACAGGAGGGACTTTTCGGGTTTGAGGCTCCTCTAGAGAAGTGTCAATCAAATAAATCCAACCATCTCGCTCTAGGAGCAAGCGCCAAACTCTGGGTTTACTGCCGCGAACGTCTGTGTTTTCTTTAGCTAGAATATTCTTGAACGCCTCATGATCCCCGAAAAAGCGAAAGCCTTGCACAGAGGGGTCAATAAATTCATCCTCCAGCAGTCTACCGAGGGGAAGTCGATCTTCTGGCGTGATTAGTGTAACAACGGGTAACGTAGAATTGGGGCCAATATCTCGTTTGACATCGGCGATCGCCTGACTTTGGGCTAAGTGAAATAAAATTAATAATACCCAAGCCACAATCACGGTTTCATCAACCAAGGAGCGCAGAAACTTAATCGAATCAAAATCCAGAGGATTAAACGTTATTAAAGAGTGCATCTGGCGACATAAAAATCGCACCCATCGCCTCTTTGACTTTCGAGGATAGGGCAAGCGAACTTTGACCACCTTATTCAGTTTCCCTAACTTTTTAATCCCCCATAACGTCACATAAATGCCATTGATCATTAACCCTAACGCAACGATCGCCCGGATAATGGCACGAGTATCCCCTAAAATGACTTGGATGGGAACAATAAAAAAAGATTGAACTGGCAATTCTAACGTCGTTAATTCCAGGCTAAACTGGAAAAAATAGACCGAACGATAAATCCAACCCATAAAAAACAAAGCAGCTCCCAGCAAGCCAATTAGACTGGCAAATCGGCGTAAAATGCTTGATTCATTCTGGGATGTAGGAGTAGACACAATGGTTTATCGGGGACGAGCTATACTCAATAGTATAGGATTTATTGCTCTTCTGCCGCTATGAAAACTGTAATCAAGGTAGCTTCTCTCTTCGGATGTACGCTTCTGTGGTATGCCAACTTCTCCCTACCTGTATTCACATCCAAAATAGCTCTTACCTCCAGCATTGCCCAAGCTCAATCTACCCAGCAACAGCTTACGGTTGCCTTACCTGAAGTTGCCCGGATCGCTCTGAAAAATGGAACGACTCTATCGGGACGAGCGATCGCTATTAATCCACAATTCCTAACGCTAGAACGGGATAGCCAGAGTCGAAAGATAGACTGGGAAACTGTATCTTCAGTTCAATTTGATCGAGATTCAGACACTTGGTTAACACCGGGAAGGAGGCTAGTGATTCGTGGAGAAGAGGGTGAAGAAGAGAAAAAGCCTTTAATTTTAGATATTCCTGCCAATCAGATTCAAAAACTCGATCCAGACATTGGCCATTTTCGGATCGATTTAAGTTTTCTGTCTAGAGGCAGAATTCGCGGCATTCTCCAAGTTGCCAGCGATCATCTCTATGTGGTGGAGCAGATAGAATATAATCAATCCCAAAATGTCTTTACGTTGCAAGCGAAACCCTATCTGAGTCAATAACGATAATAATCAGTAAATGTAGGGTCAGCTTTGACACAAAATTTGCAACCTCGCATTGCATGGCATCACAATTATAAGAGTTTAAAAACTCCTACTCTAGCATTGCTGGACTACACCAATAATGACCAACTTGCCATAGAGTTTGGTTCGTTCTCCATAGAGATCGATCTCTATCAGCTTACCATCACTACATCGACCTTTACCCTGATAGCTTAACCGCTTGCGATCGCCCTGAAAACACTCGTGAATTTGATCGAATACAGAGCGCCTACTTTCCACTGCCATTAAATCCAGAAATGACTCTAAACCGACTAATTCTGCAAATCGATAGCCAAATAGATTGGCTAACTGCCGATTCGCATAGACAAACTTTCCTCGTTCTGTGAGCATATAGAATCCTAACTTGTCTAAGGAGTCTTCTTCGTGGGAGGGTTCTTCAGCACTCTTTTCTGGTATGGAAGAGGGACGCTCGAGTTTTTGATATTCTACATACAGCCGGACATTATCCAACACTACCCCCATTTGCTCGGCTGTTTTCTCCATTAAACTTGCGGTATCTTCCGTAAAATATCCCGGTTCAGGATGCATGAGGGTTAAAATTCCCAAAAGGGTTTGAGAGCGAAAAATGGGCACACCTAATGCTGAACGCACCAAATAAGGCTCATCAGGAAGGGTTAACCAGCGATCGTCGGTTTTCGTATCAGTAATTAAACCAATGTCTCGATGATGATTCACCCAACCGGCTAATCCTTTGTCTAAGACTTGACCAATGATCGCCTGTTTATGATCCCGAATGGTTGCCCCCCGCGCTAATACACTGGCGACTACTGTTCCCTTTGGATCTAAGAAAAATAAGCTCCCTTCTTCTGCTTCTGTAAACTGAATAGCGATTTTCAAGGTTTGTTGTAAAACCGATCGCAGCATCAAGGAACCTGTCGAAGTCCGCATTAAATTTGTAAATGTGCGGAGCAGTTCATTTTGAGCTTCAAAGGCTTTTTGATCCTGTTTCAGATTCCGGATCTCTTGATGCAAACGATGGAGTTCTGCGGTTAGGTTCTCGTCTAGGCGATCGCTCATTTTTCCTTAGTCCTGAAATTATAGCGCTTGGCGCTGGTAATGGGTAAACCCTTTTCTTCCTTGAAAGTCCCTATGTTTAAGACTTTCCCGAAAATGACTACTGAAGGAAAACCCATCGATAGTTTACCTTATAGTAGGAAACAGTGGCTCAAGGATTTTGGGCTGGCGCTGGAGTGGCTAAAGTTTCCGGTGATAGATTAATAAAGGGTAGCGCACCTTGGCCGCCCATAACTGTCGGAAAGTGACCATCCCATTTTTCAATGGCTAGTTTTTGCAGCAAAATCGGTGTTAGAGTTTGTCGTTGCAGTCGTTGCGCTTCGGCTTGTCCTTTGGCGCGGTTGATTTCCGCTTGGGCTTCCTTTTCTGCTTTCAAGGCTTCAAAGTCTGCCCGCTTTGCTTCTTGTTCGGCAATTTGTTTGGCTTCGATGGCTTTGGAAAATTCTGGTGAAAAGGAGACATTGACCAGAGAAACATCATCAATCAAAATGCCATAGGATGTAATTCTTTGCTTCAGAGCTTGATCGATTTCCTGTTTTAATTCGGTGCGTCGAGTAATGATTTCTTCGGCATTTTTCTTTGCGGTTGCGGCTTTCACGACTTCGGAAACCGAGGGCGTAATAATCCGAATTAGGATTTGTTCGTGATTGCCAATTTGTTGAAAGACTCGATTCACTCGTGATGGATCGATATGCCAATTAATGGCAATTTCCATGCCCACATCTTGTAAATCACGGGAAGAAGCTTCTGCATTGACATCATTTTTCTGGACTCGTACACTGAGGTTTTGCACGGTTGTCATCACTGGAACAATCGGATGAATTCCTTCATCCAATATGACATCTTGGACTTTGCCAAATTTCATGACTACGCCCCTTTCTCCAGCATTCACGATGACAAAGGGACGAAAAATTAAACCGATAAATACTAGGAAAAATGCCCCCAATACGGGAATCATCAATTGGGGATTGGTGAATTGGGAGTTTGAGGGAAAAGGATTAGGCGATTTCATAATGGGAATGGGTAATCGAGAATTATTAAATGGGGAGTTCTGGAATACTTTCTAGGGGAGGGAGAGACCAGAATTCAGAATCTACTGTAACTTCTGTCACTTTTTCAGAGGAGAGGCGATCGCATCGCCGCGCAAACGGACATCGAGTACATTCACTTGAGCTGACTGGAACTTGGGGAAAATCACTTCCCTGGATATAGTCCTTTAACCCTTGATTAAGCTGGCATAAAAGTTTACTTAGTTCTAGTTTAGTTTGTTCGTGTTGCCCGTCATTATACTTAAATTCGAGAGAAGTTGCTCGATTATGTAACGAATTTTCACCTTTGACAAACCAGTAGGTTATGGAAATTTGTTCCGGGGGATAATGACTGGTTTCGGCTAATACAAAGGGATAAAGACGGGTTTGCCAATTCTGTTTCAGGCGATCGCTATTTTGCGGTTGCAGATGGGTTTTCCAATCCATAATTTGTGCCTGGTGCGATCGGCAAATCAATAAATCATAAATCACGGTTAGCCAATACCCCTCAAACTCCAGAGTTCGCTGGTGTTCACTTTCCCGAAAATCCCCCTCATCTGCAAACAATCCCGGATCAGCAGTGATTAACCGTTCTAAACCCTGTTTAAATTGAGGGTCACGTGCCAAAATTCCCTCAATGGGTAGCCCTAATTCTCGCTGTTGCATCAACAAATGAAACTGGCTTCCCCATTCAGATTTTTCCTGTTGCTCCACAGGAACAACATAAGGAATTTTTTCCAAAAAGATATATTGAAATTTACGCCCACAGGTACTCAAAATATTTAAATGACCTTGAGAGAGGCGCAAGCTCAACTGCTCCATCATTTCCATCCCCTATTATTCATTACCCCTTCCCAGCTCGTAGCACGCTAACATCGAGCTAGCACAAATACACTCTCCTTATTGCCACGATTAATGCGTAAATCTCGATCTAAATAGGTAATATCTAACCAACCTTTTTGATTTTCCTCACTAATGGGGAAATCAAATGGCCAAAAGGTGGCGCTCTCTTGTATTTTCTCAATCATCTGTGAGGGAGATTCATAACCTAAAACCCGTTGCAGGCCGAAAATTCCTCGATTAAATCGCACATTCACCCGCCGCTCATTGACTACGGAGAAATTTGCCCGAACACTTACGAGAGAGTCTAAATAAGGCAAACCATCGAGTTCACCAATATTATAAACCGCCTGCTCATCAACCCGAATACATTGATAGATTTGGCCCAACTGATACAGGGGAATGCGATCGATATTCAACAACTCGGCACTGGTGGTATACAGCAAGCGCCAATCGCCACTCAGAAGTTCCGGAAACTCGGTTGGGCAAGGGTTGGGGTTACGCTCTTCGAGTTGCACCACATAGGACAAAATGGCCTGTTTTTCAGTGGCTGAAGCCAATATACCACGATTCGTGCCGGCGATCGCCTCTAACAAACGGTCTTTACCAATCATAATTCCTCCTAAGTGAATGACCTATACCATTAACAGCTATGCTTATGCTAACAACTGGCTTTCCAGAATCCTGATAAACTCAAAAGAGATGAGTATCACCAATTGGATTTTCCTATTCTCTCAGCCATGTCTGCCAAATTTGTACCGATCAAAAACCCCTCCTTGCGAGAAACCGCTCGTTCTCAACTGGCTCCTATTCTTCCTTCTCCTCAAACCGAGTCCCTAGTAGACTGGTTGGAAAAAACGGGACGCATGTCTGCCCGCGATCCCCAAGAGCAAGAGTTTGTAGAGAATGATGTGGATATCTCCGAACTCGAGCTGATGGATGGAGCAGATGATAACTATGATGACGATGATGATTCCATCAATGATGAGTAAGCGATACAGCGCTTCGTGATGTCATGAGGTACAGTCAGAACCATCCCCCCTAAATCCTCCGAAGATCGGGGGACTTTTACTGCTCCTTTTTCTAAGGTAGGAGGAGAAAGATGTACTACATAAAGCGCGAAAACTGCTGTAACTCTAGATTGAGAGTTTCTGTGAGTGTGAATGTGAGGACAAACTGTGGACGCGAAACTTAGCTTTGGGGGGTTCTCCTTTCCCTGGGGAACCCGTCTATTTTTAATCTTACTGGTTGGTCTGGGACTGACAGCTTTAACGTTAGATCTACAAATGAACCAATTATCCCAGGGTTGGTTTTCCCTGAGTCTGCCTTTCTGGAGCGGGTTCCTACTGACTACCCTTATAGGGGCTTGGGCTGTACCGACCTTAAGAAAGATTAAAGCTGGCCAAATTATCCGCGAAGATGGGCCGCAAGACCATTTGAAGAAAGCGGGTACTCCAACTATGGGAGGGATCTTTTTTATTCCAGTAGCTGTTCTGGTGGCGCTGGTGGCTTCGGGTGGCGATCGCCTGGTTCTAGTCGTTTCCCTCGTTATCTTAGGCTATGGAACGATCGGGTGGATTGATGATTGGCAAATTCTCCGCCGTCGCTCCAATAAGGGGATTTCTCCCCGGATGAAGCTGATCCTACAAACCCTATTGGCGGTTGTTTTTTGCTTGTGGATGCTCTTGACGCAACCAGCAGATCTGACCACAGTGGCTTTATTTGGAGCGGTTAGCCTGCCTCTCGGTTTTATCTTTTGGCCCATAGCGGCTTTTGCCCTGGTTTCTGAAAGTAATGCGGTGAACCTCACAGATGGTTTAGACGGTTTAGCGGGAGGAACCTGCGCGATCGCCTTTTTAGCCCTCGGCGTTCTGTTGGCACCCACTGCTCCGAGTTTAATGATCCTCTGCGCTGCCGTCAGTGGCAGTTGTATTGGTTTTTTGGTCTACAACCGCAACCCTGCCCAAGTGTTTATGGGAGATACCGGCTCCATGGCTCTTGGCGGCGGTTTAGCGGCGATCGCCCTCATTAGCGGTAACATCTGGAGCTTATTGGTTCTCAGCGGTCTCTTTGTCATCGAAGCCCTCTCCGTTATCTTACAAGTAAGCTACTACAAAGCCACCAAAGGCCCCGACGGTATCGGTAAACGGATTCTGAAAATGGCTCCTCTGCACCATCATCTTGAACTCTCTGGATGGTCAGAAACCCAAGTGGTGGGTGTATTTTATGGCTTTGTTGGTATCCTCGCCATTCTCAGTCACCTCTAGGTCATCCTGTCAATTTTTATAGATTGAACGGCGATCGCCCCTTTAGCTATTCTATCTACTCAACTTTGGGATTGACTGGCTGATTGCGCTCTGATGCTTTTAGTTTTTGCTCAATGGCCAATTGGATCTTTGTATCAAAATCCAGGTCATTTGGACTACAATCTAACTATCTCACCTTGAAATCGAAATCCTTTTTAGGCAACAGCGACATATCTGAAACTATGGTCAAAACACTGCAAGGAGGAAAATATACCCTTGATGAAGAACTGGGTCAAGGTGGGTTTGGATTAACGTTTAAGGCGACCCATCATTATCTGCATCAGATAGTGGTAATTAAAACTTTGAATGAGTCGATTCGGAAACAGCCTAATTTTCAGGAGTTTGAGCAGAAGTTTCAGGATGAGGCTCGCCGCTTGGCGCTGTGTGTACATCCCCATATTGTGCGGGTGAGCGATTTCTTTACGGAAGATGGGATACCCTATATGGTGATGGATTATATTCGAGGGCCGACGTTAGCTGAGTTGGTGTATTCCGATCGCCCCTTAAGTGAGGATATCGCGATTCATTATATCCGTCAAATTGGAGCAGCGCTAGAGATTGTCCATCAGAAGGGCGTGTTGCATCGGGATATTAAGCCCCAAAATATTTTGTTGCACGAAGGCACTCAGGAAGTGGTGCTGATCGATTTTGGTATTGCCCGGGAATATGAGCAAAATTTAACCCAAACCCATACCAGTTTAGTTTCAGAAGGCTATGCTCCTATCGAGCAGTATATGCGATCGCAGCGTCGCAGTGCTGCCAGTGATGTTTATGGACTGGCGGCTACCCTGTATACGATACTGACAGCCAGAATACCCGTGGCTTCTATTTTACGAGATCGCCACCAAATGCCAAGCCCCAGAGACCTCCAACCCCATCTGAGTCCTGCGGTTAATCAAGCGGTGTTGCGGGGAATGGCTCTGAATGCTGAAGATAGACCACAAACCATTCGGGAATGGCTTGATTTATTGCCCCAAACGTCACTTACGGCTATTCCAACTACTCCTCAAGCCACTACACCCACTCCTTCATCCACCAGCCAAGCCGCCACTATTGCCCTGGTTCCGCCGTCTGTGCCTCGTCCGAGTACTACAGGTAAATTGGGAACTCTAACACCAAGTAATACTACTGAATCTCGGCCATGGCTTTGGCTGCCGATCGTGATTTTAGTGGCGATCGCTGGTTTAATCGGAGGGGTAACCGCTACCCTACAACGGGCTAACCGTCCCTCTGAGCCCATTGCGTCCCCCAGTCCCCAGCCCTCTCCATCACCCACTCCAACACCACAACCTTCTCCATCACCCACTCCCACTCCGACTCCCAAACCCACACCCTCGCCCACACCGACACCAGCACCTTCACCCAAACCCACACCCCCACCTAAACCCACGCCCTCGCCCACACCAACACCAGCACCTGCCCCCGTACCTACCCCCGCACCCGTTCCAACTCCCACACCCCAACCCACCCAACCTACTCCCCCTCCGGTGGCGAGAGGTTTTCCGCCTGGAACCTCAGAAGCACTGGTACTAGCGGCTCTTGGAGAACCGAGCCAAACGACACCTGGACTCTGGGGAACCAAAGCCATCAGTTATGATTTAGGCAAGATTAAATTGGGATATTTACTCGATCCCAATACGGGTAAGATTCGACAAACAGAAGTCTCTTTTGACCCAACCATCGATCGATTTATCAGTCGGGTGATGGTTAATGGTATGTTAGGCAGTAACGCTCCCCTAGCCGTGATCGATGAATTTGAGCGAGTACACCGAGGTCAAGCCAGATATTATGAATTTGCCCACCAGAACTGGAGGGGCGTAATTGAACGGGAAAGCAATGACCGCATTTATGTCGCCGTTTGGGACAAGCAGTTGAAATAATTAATGGTAATAGGGAATAGGGAATAGATATTAATTCAACAGTCGCTCTAACTCCACGACATAGACCTCCCCTAATTCCTGACCTTGAATGGGAATACTTTGATAGCGCAATTCTCCCCGTATTTTAACTGAATCCCCGATCGCCACTTGCTGCGCTTCTGTTGTAGCTACCACCACTACAACCCCCGTATCATCTTCTAACTGATAGGCATAGCCATTGAGCAGGGGAATTAACTTAACTACTTGACCTTGAATCTCAACTGTCCCGGAAGCAGTGGGCACTAAGTTCTCAATGGGTGTAATCCCATCAGAGGGTAAACTAAAGGGCAACTCTAGACTACATCCCCATAAACTGGCGATCAACACTAGGCTAATCAATCTCCACCTCCTAACCCTTCGCTTGTGCATGAGAGTATTGTGGACTCTACTCAAAATTACGTTTTGATTCTAGCGAAAGTTGGCAGGAGGGAATGGGGAAAACTCTCACCATTGGCCATTATCCGTGCTTCGCGCTATAATTCGCTGTCCCTTTCTCAATTGATTTTTGGCATGGCAAACGATATCTCACAAATTCTCGATGGTAAAGCAACTGCTCGCACTATCAGAGCAAGGTTAAAAGCTGAAATTGAGTCCTTACAACCCCAAATGGGCCGTCCTCCAGGGTTAGCGGTACTCTTGGTGGGAGATGATCCGGCTAGTGCCATCTATGTAAAGAACAAACAAAAAGCGTGCCATCGCATTGGCATTGAGTCTTTTGGTCGCCTATTTCCCGCTTCCACCGAGCAAGCTGAACTCGAAGAAGTCATTGCAGCGCTCAACGAAGATGAGCGGGTTGATGGTATTTTGGTGCAACTCCCCCTACCCAAACATTTAGATGCGGTTGCCCTCTTGCATCGGATCGATCCTCAGAAAGATGTAGATGGACTGCACGCTACCAACCTGGGAAAACTGGTGCGCTCGGAAACAGGACTCCGCAGTTGTACCCCTGAAGGGGTAATGACTCTGCTGAAAGAATATAACATTGAGATCTCTGGAAAAAATGCCGTTGTGGTGGGACGCAGTATTTTAGTCGGTAAACCGATGGCGTTAATGTTACTCGAAGCCAACGCCACCGTAACGATTGCCCATTCGCGATCGCAAAACTTATCTGAAATTACCCGCTCTGCTGATATCCTAGTTTCTGCGGTAGGCCGACCCCAGATGATTACCGCTGAATGGGTTAAACCCGGTGCAGTAGTCATTGATGTGGGAATTAATCGTATGCCTGGTAATGAGGGTAAAGGAAAATTAGTCGGAGATGTGGATTTTGAAGCTCTCAAACCTATCTGTAGCGCCATTACCCCTGTTCCTGGTGGGATTGGGCCGATGACCGTGGCCCTATTATTGCAAAATACAGTATGGAGTTACCGTCAAAAGATCGCATAAATTTAAAGATCTAACCTTAACTCAAATCCCATTCAGAATGGTACGAACAAACGATATGCAATCTCCTCAATCGGCGATCGCCTTTAATTTAAACTCTTATTTAGGCGATCGCAAGCGCCAAGTAGAAGCTGCCTTAGACCAAGCACTCCCCCTACTCTATCCAGAAACCCTCTATGAGTCCATGCGCTACTCCCTCTTAGCTGGAGGTAAACGTCTGCGTCCTGTTCTCTGTCTGGCGAGTTGTGAGCTATCTGGGGGCACCATAGACATGGCGATGCCGACTGCCTGCGCTTTAGAGATGCTGCATACCATGTCTTTGATCCATGATGATTTACCTGCCATGGACAATGACGACTATCGTCGGGGTAAACCCACCAACCACAAAGTCTATGGGGAAGACATCGCTATTTTAGCTGGGGATGGTCTCTTAACCTACGCCTTTGAACATATTGCCCGTCAGACTCAAGGGGTGGAGAGCGATCGCTTATTACAGGTCATTATCCAAGTTTCTACTGCCGTTGGTGCGGCGGGGTTAGTTGGGGGACAAGTGGTCGATCTCGAATCTGAAGGTAAATCGGATGTTGATATCTCCACTTTAAACTATATCCATACCCACAAAACGGGTGCATTACTCGAAGCTTCCGTCGTTTCTGGAGCCATACTTGCGGGGGCATCCTCAGAGTTATTAGAGCGTTTAAGTCAATATGCCAAAAATATTGGTCTCGCCTTTCAGATTGTCGATGATATCCTCGATATTACCGCTACTTCTGAAGAACTGGGGAAAACCAGTGGTAAAGATGCCCAAGCCCAAAAAGCTACCTACCCTAGTCTTTGGGGAATTGAGAAATCCAAACAAGAAAGTAAGTCCTTAATTGAACAAGCCAAAGCTCAGTTGGAGGGGTATGGAGAAGCGGCGAAACCCCTACTGGCGATCGCTGACTTTATTACTGCCCGAAGTTATTAGAGAAGAGGAATGCAGGTTGTGAATGAAATTCTGGGGAACCGGATATTAATCATCGCTTTGATTGCTTGTTTGAGTGCCCAGGCGATTAAATTAGTCGTTGATTTGATTAAACATCAAAAGCTCAATATTCGTGCTTTAGTCACTACGGGAGGAATGCCCAGTTCCCATTCTGCCCTGGTTTCTGCCTTAGCTACTGGTATTGGTATAACCACAGGATGGTCAAGTCCAGAATTTGCGATCTCCACCATTTTTGCCATCATTGTTATGTATGATGCCGCAGGGGTTCGCCAAGCCGCCGGCAAACAAGCTCGTATCCTTAATCAAATTATTGATGAGTTATTTCAGGAAAACCCAGAATTTAATGAAGACCGTCTCAAAGAACTACTCGGTCATACCCCATTTCAAGTGATTATGGGACTACTTTTAGGCGTAGTCATTGCCTGGTTAGCGTGTCGTTATACATTCTAATGGATAGAGGGTAATGGGTAATTGGTCATGGGTAATAGTATCCGTGAATCAATCGCCAATTACTTATTACCTATTACTCTCAACAGGATTTAATTGGGGTTGGGGCACAGAGTCATTCCGATCGCCAATTTTTGCTCCTTCTAATAATTCGATCAGTAATAAATCCATTTCCTCAAACGTATAATTTTTCTGAAGTTCTGCTTGTAGCTTCTGTCGGAAATTTTCCCCCAAACGCTCTTTCAATTGCTCTTCGAGCATATCGGGCGCTTCCGTTTGTCCCTTCAGATAAGATTTTCGGGGATTAAGAGTTAGCGTCTGAATAATTTGTTTTACCAGTTTTTCAGCAATTTGATCGGGAAATCGGCGTACACCGGGTATTTTTTGCAGTCGCTGATACCAACCAGACTTTTGTAGTGTTTTATCCACTTCATAGCGTAAGAATGCTTCGAGATCCGGGGAAATTTCCGGCAGTACATTACAAGCCGTTACTTCCCAAACTCGTCCCGTAATACTACCAAAGCTACGTTGTTTTTGTTCTCCATTGTCTATGGTAATTTCAGCTTCAGGATTCGCATCACGAGGAGTTTTAGTAAAAGCTTTCTGAATTAAACCATCACTAATTCGACTTTGCAGTTGCCCAATTCCCCGATTCACCACGACTTGAGCTAATTCTTGACCGAAACTAGCAATGAAATTTAAGCCCAAATACTTTTGTACTGGTTCTAAATCAATTAAATCTGATTGGTTAAAGCGAATGACTAAGGGAATCACGCGCAAGCCAGGTATCCAAGGTTGAAGTAAGAGTAAATCATAGGAGCGAGTGCCGATTGCCAGTCCTAAACCGATCCCTTTCTCGCGATAAAATCGACACAAAACCTTGACGATAAAATCGACCCAATAAATCAGTAAAAATGGAAAATCGATCAGCAGAAAACGATTGGCAAATTCTCCCGTGCTATCTAAGTGGCGATAGTACATTGATTCCACTAAAAAGTAAAAATTATTCCGCAGGAATTCGATCGATTCTCGCCAATTATTCTCCTGAAAATTATCCCTAGACCAGAATTCATAAAATGCATCTTTAGCCGATAAGTCTGCCCATAATAACTCAGGGGCAATGACCTGAATCAAATTGGGATTTCGGAAAAGATTCAGTCGAGATTGAATCATTTCTCGGTTGGCTTGATTATCTTCACTATAGATATGATTTTTCATCATCGTTTTCATTCGGTTAACTTTGCCTGATTTGTTAACCGAATTAATGGCATATTCTTCATCGATCATCCGATCGGTTAAATCTTTTAATCGCTCTAATTGTGGCTCAACCAGGGCAGAGTCTGGGCCTTCAAATTCTAAAATGGCTTTTAATTGAGCGACCTCTCGCACATAGTCTTGCGCCCCTCGATCGGGTTCAATGCCTTTAATAATGTCATAATCGAGAACCGGTTCATACAAAAGCAGGAAAGGACGAATTTCGATATTAAACTCACTCCAATGGCTTCCCCAACCACGACGGGCAATAAAGTCACGACTCCAATATTGGGCGATCGCCGCATTTAAATCTGTTAAGCCTGTACTCTCGATAATTCTTTCCTGAATTTGATGTAAATTACTATATCTACCCAGTAGTCGAAATGGGGGATTCTCCACGAATATATCCATACTTCGGGCTTGCACTTGGGAGAGTAACGACTGAACGGCTAAAGACTCTAAACCTTCATTAGCGATCGCCTCATTCAATCGATCCACCAAGGCTATATACTCTTCTTGAGGGATATCATTCCATTCAAAAACCTTCCAATTCAGCCATAAATGCTGATTGCGAGATCGGACATAGGTCGCATCAAACAACACTAAACCTACATTGAGTAAAATAATAAAGGCGATCGCTCGTTCGTACCACAGACGTAAAGGGCGTAAAGACCGGCGCATAGTCATTCCAAGTTTCCTGATAGTGATAAGATTACCTTAACTGACCTCCATGAACTGGTGACTGGTAACTGGTAACTGGTAATGGTCTCCTATTCCTTTATCAACCTTGGATTCATGGTAGATTCTGCCCAAACAACCCCATCCGATTCTCTCAGTTGGCCCGATTTACTGCAACAACTGATGGACAAACAGTCCCTCTCCCGCTCTCAAGCAGTCAAACTCATGCAGGGGTGGCTTAATGAAGACATTCCCCCCGTCCTCTCTGGAGCCATTTTAACCGCGATTCAAGCTAAAGGAGTTGCGCCGACAGAATTAGCAGGGATGGCTCAAGTGCTGCAAGCGCAAGCAGCTAGTCCTTCAGAAGCACTCTTACATACTGAACCCGTGATTGATACCTGTGGCACAGGAGGAGATGGTGCATCTACCTTTAACATCTCCACCGCAGTAGCGTTTGTTGCCGCAGCAGCCGGGATAAAAGTGGCAAAACATGGAAATCGGTCAGCGTCGAGTAAAGTCGGTTCTGCGGACGTTTTAGAGGCACTGGGCATAAACCTGAAAGCAGCCCCCGATGCCATTTCTGCTGCCTTGGGTGAAGTGGGAATTACGTTCCTGTTTGCTCCCGGTTGGCATCCGGCAATGAAAGCAGTTGTCCCCATTCGCAAAACGCTGAAAATGCGGACGGTGTTCAATTTATTGGGGCCATTGGTGAATCCTCTTAAACCTACAGGGCAAGTGATGGGAGTTTATGATGGTCAGTTAGTACCTATTGTCGCTGAAGCGATACAGCAACTCGGCGTTCAACGAGCTATTGTTTTACATGGACGAGAAGGGTTAGATGAAGCAGGATTAGGCGATATAACCGATTTAGGGATTGTGGAGAACAATAGCACAACATCGATTGAAATTAATCCTGAAACTTTAGGACTCTCTACTGCGCCGATTTCTGAATTACGCGGTGGTGAAATTGAAGAAAACACAGATATCTTGCGTAACGTTCTTCAAGGCAAGGGAACTCCTGCACAGCGAGAAGTCGTTGCGCTCAATGCCTCATTTGCCCTGCAAGTCGGTGAAATAACTCCTTGGGGAGAGCATCGCCAAGGAATTGAGAAAGCCTTGGACATTCTCAACAGTGGTGCAGCCTGGGATAAAGTGCAGGACTTGGTGAATTTCCTCAGCGATCAATAAGATACAATTCCTTGGCGAAATTGGCGTACTGCCTCGATTCTAGAAGTCTGAGCAAGTAACACGCATTGCGAAAAGAGCTGGATATTTAAATCCCTCAGTCCAGGGAGTTCGCTAATTTCTATCCGATAATAACCATCCTTTCGTAAGTGGTATAAAGACAATACTCCATCTTCCCAAAACCAAACTTCCGGCACACCTAAAGCTTGGTAGCGCTCTAGTTTGCTCAGGTTGCCACTGGTAAAAACAATTTCAATGGATAAATCGGGAATGGGCTTTTTTTCAATGATCCAGTAGGATTCATCCGCTTGTAGCGAAACCCGCCCTTTCTTCTCCTGAGTCATCGAACCTGCGGGAATCAAATCAATTCCCTTTTCAATGAGAAATAATTCGATCAGAAAACCAATGATGGTTTTGAAAAATTCGTGTTCTTCCCCAGGCATGATAATTTCAATGATTCCTCGATAATACCCTAACCGGATTCCAGGCATTCCCTCGAATCCTTTTTTTAACCATTGGAATTGTTCCCAGGTTCGTTCTTCAACAATTAGGGTCGTATCTGTCCGGCGATCGCGTAGCTGTGTCATTCAGCGCTGGTAATGAGTAATCTGTAATGGGTAATCAGTCAAGTTTTCCCTATAACATAACATTGTCCAGATCTAAAAAACCAAAAAAAACGCCCCCCTTGCGGAGAGCGTTTTTTTTGATTAAATTCAGTCAATCAAAAACTGGAATTAACCGTTGATAGCAGGAGCCGTTAAAGCTACAGGAGCTTCTTCTCCAGCGGCCAAGTCTAAGGGGAAGTTGTGAGCGTTGCGCTCGTGCATTACTTCCATTCCTAAGTTGGCGCGGTTGA
>NZ_JAGHZH010000077.1:0-3636 GCF_017746885.1 Roseofilum sp. SBFL
AGAGCAGCGGTTTTTTATTATTTAGCTTTTTCTGACGGTTCTCTCCGTCCCAAAAACTCATTTGACCCATGTTTTTTCCCTTTCTTTTTCTTTCTCGATCATCTCATGGATTCACGGTATAGTCAATTAATAGAAGTGCCCATAAGTTTTGAATCATTAATAATGGGTCTGGGTTAGGTGCAAATTGCCTCAACTTGTTACCAATGCCTATTACCCGTAAGCTATAGTAGCAAAAAGTCTCACAAGGAGAGAGGATGGTTGTTATTGCTTATCTAGGGCCACGAGGGACGTATTCTGAGGCGGCTGGGATCGCCTGTAGTCAGCAGCTTAAAGCTCAGGGTTGTGACAGTGAATTACGTCCCTATCCCAGTATTGCCCAAACTTTACAGGCGGTAGCCCAACAGCAAGCCCATTTGGCGATCGCACCGGTTGAAAATTCTATTGAAGGCAGTGTTCCGATGACCCTCGATAGTTTATGGCAATTACAAGGTTTAGATATCCAACAGGCCTATGTCTTACCCATCACCCATGGGCTACTCTCTCAGATGGGTGAATTATCAGCTATTAAAACTGTCTATTCCCATCCTCAAGCCTTAGCACAATGTCAAGAGTGGTTAGAGCAACATTTACCAGGAGTCAAATTAATTCCGACAAACTCCACCACAGAGTCTATTCAGTATCTTCAGTCCGATCGACCGATCGCAGCAATTTCCTCCCAAAGAGCAGCTAAACTCTATCAAATCCCAATACTAGCCTATCCCATTAACGATCGCCCGGATAACTGTACTCGGTTTTGGGTCATGAGTTCTACAGATACTAATGTGAGATTGAATGCTTCCTCGGAACCCAAAACCCATACCTCAATCGCCTTTAGCTTACCCAATATTCCAGGAGTGCTGGTTAAACCCCTGGAAGTCTTTGCCCATCAAGGGATTAACTTAAGCCGAATAGAATCTCGTCCTACCAAGCGATCGCTGGGCGAATATTTGTTCTTTATTGATATTGAAGTTGATGCTAGAGAACCGAGTATCCAACAGACACTTCAACAATTAGAAGAGTACACAGAAGTATTAAAAATTTTCGGAAGCTATACCGTTACCGATATTTATCCTTCTTGATCCCAAATTTGCCTTACCCAACTGGGGTCGCGGTAATTGATGCGAGCCATGGGTTCGAGGGAGGTGAGGATGGTTTGACCATAGCTGCGGTGGAGAACACGGGTATCTAGCAAAGCCACAACTCCCGGACGCACGGGGGCGATCGCCCGTTTCAGGTTTTGGATCGCCGTCGGTAGTAGGTATTCCCGAAACCAGTCTAAGCGCCGTTGTTTATAATACGCCACTCGTCCAGCCACTAGGGGATGCTCTAAAGAGGGGATGGGTAAGGCGACAATAATGAGTAAACCAGGTGCGGGTAAGAGGCTTTGATGCGATCGCCAAAATTCCCATCCACACACTAAAATTCCATGGGGTTCCAATGCCGTTTTTTCGACTTGTACTTTGGAGCCAAATTCACCAGCTAATGTGGCCGCAATTTGCGATTTTAGGGGGACATCGGTGACTAAAATAACGGTTAAGTTGCCTTGATTTCCCCGGACACTGAGTAATCCTTGAATTTCTGGCAACACCTGAGTTTGAAATTGGGGCGTATTGGGGAGGGGAAGGCGATCGGGTAAATAAAGATGGATTAAGTCTTGGTCGCTCGAAGCATTAAATTGAATGCAAGTAATATCTTCGAGTCCCATTTGGGCACAATAGCGACTTGCATTGGCCTGTTGATCGAGGGTTTCACCAATTAAAACGACCGGTTGATCGGCCCAGATAGGACTGAGGATCGGGGCGATATCCACAGGGCCAGACCAGAGGGTAAATTGACCGGTGGAACGATGAATATCAGCCCACATCAGATGATCTGAGGTCAATGGGGGGAGCGTGAACTGTTGCCAGGGAGAGGGTAGGATAAGCTGATATTCGTCAAAGTAATGGAAGAGATTGGCGATCGCCCCTCGATCCTCCTCCGTTAATAAACAGCATTCGTAGGGGTTGGGAGGATGCTGGAAAATAGACTTGGTGAGCTTAACTTGGATATCGCGAATCAGATCGCGGTGTTGGGGACAGGCTAACATTAGCTCCGTCCAGTCTTTGGGGGTTAAACATTGATTGATCTGTTGCCTAGTCCAGTTTTCTAGATCGTCTACACCATCCATGAGGGTCGGAATATTGAGAGGGAAGCGCTGTCCTCGGTTATCTCGATGGAGGCGATCGCCTAAAAATTGTTCTGGGGTTGTGAGGAGAATACCAGAAAAATCAGCATTGGGCCAGCGATCGGCTACTACCACCGACTTCACCGAACTGAGCGCTAACATTTCCTGTAATTGGGGAATTTCCACCATCTGCAACTGCTGCAAAATTTCCTCCGCTCCTACCCAAATAGCTGGTCCCGGCCACATCAGCAACGGAACCAAATAACTCACCCGATAGGGTTGTCCTTGATAAAGGGGGCGACCCGTTTGAATTAAAGCACTGCGTCCCAAACGCATGGCCCGCGCAACCAACCGGGCCATCGTTAACTGATGGGGCCAGGACGGTGACGCAGACAAGCGTAGAAACGTTCGCAGTTGCTGATGGACTTCCACCTCAATCACAGGTTTACCTTTGTATCTCACTGTGGTCAGGCTAGGCTAACCTCTTCTTATTCTGACACTTACTGCTAAACCTGCACGCCATTAAGGTTTGATCCCTACTCTTGTGCTTGCCAATAGTTCAAATTTTGTTGATATTCCTGGATTTTCTGTTGTGCTGTAGTGTATGCGGGATGTTCTTCAGGAACCGCTTGCATTAGGGCGATCGCCTGTTGCCATGCCTGTACTACCTGGGAAGGGTCAGATTTCACTTGAGCTAACTGAGCTGCTTTTTCAGCTTGCTGAACAGCTAAATACCAGCGATCCGGTTCAGGACTTGGCGAAACCACAGGAGAGGGAGTAGGTTGACTCACAAAAGAAGGAGGAGTTGGTTCAGGCGGCTCAGACCTCTCAGGTATGGGCACATTCAACGTAGCAACTGGAGTCGGACTCTCTATTTCTGAAGGTAAAGGTTTAATCCCATCACAAATCTTGCTATCCTCATCAGACACATTGGGATTATGGATCAAATAATCCCGTATCCAATCACATCCTTTTAGTGCGCTTCAAGGTATCGTGAAATAAGCGTAAAAAATTCCGCACATGACCGCCACTCATCTCACAGACCTCTCGTAAGTGGTATAAAGAAAATACTCGATCTTCCCAAAAGCTTGATAGTTCTCTAGTTTGCTCAGACTACTACTGGTAAAAATAATTTCAATAGTATTGTCCAGATCTATAGTAGAGAAAGAGTCGGTTAGAACATGGTTCAACACTGAAACCTAGCTACCATAACCTATTCCCTAGCGCGCAGTCCTATAAAAAAACCAAAAAAAACGCCCCCCTTGCGGAGAGCGTTTTTTTTGATTAAATTTAGTCAATCAAAAACTGGAATTAACCGTTGATAGCAGGAGCCGTTAAAGCTACAGGAGCTTCTTCTCCAGCGGCCAAGTCTAAGGGGAAGTTGTGAGCGTTGCGCTCGTGCATTACTTCCATTCCTAAGTTGGCGCGGTTGA
>NZ_JAGHZH010000078.1:0-19481 GCF_017746885.1 Roseofilum sp. SBFL
CCGTTAAAAGATGGCGAAAAAATCCAGCGATTTTTTGGGCAAGTAACCCTCTAACCTGATGCTATAGTTATGCGATCGCGACCATTGAGTTGAGGTTTTCAGCAAAATACTACCGAAAAAGGTCGCTATAGCGACCTTTGAACTACCTTGTCACCCCTTGAGGAAAGGAATTCGTCGAGCATCAGGAATGAGAGCCAAGGCTTGCCCACACACTCCCGGTCACCAGTGTCACCAGTGAGGTAGGCAATCTTGACCTGAGGAAAGAGGGCTTCACAGTGCTCCAACAAGTCCATGGGCTCTTCACTGTTACTGTTGCCTTTCTTTTTTTCTTCAGCATTGTCCACATCAAGGGATAGCCAATGCCCTCATGCACCACAGACAGCATCAGGATATTGAAGTGGGTCTTGCCGAATGACCCGTTCGTCCTATCAATGCTTAACATCCAGGGTTGAGGGATTTGAGCGATGCTCATTACCATCAGTGTGAACTTATCCATCTCCATTTCAAAAGAGCGGAAAAATCGCTGCATTCGTTTATAGTTCCACGCTTCTGTCGTTCTTCCTCCCCAGAGGGTATATTCCCGCTTGTGATGAGACCATCGCAGCTTTATTGATTCACCTTTTCACCAAGGCGATCTCGATCTCCGAAAATGACAGAAGAAGGATAGAGAACAATCGCCATATAATATAGGATTAAAGGTTACTTTGAAATTCTTCAAGTAAATCCATTAAATTTAGCTGTGCTTGCATGGGCATTAAATCTAACAAGGGAATTTGCCTGCGTCCTCCCCCTAATTTTACAGTTATCTCTTGCAAAATTTCCAATACTTTGTTTTCTTCGAGGTCATCTTCTACTAATAAAGGATAGAGACGCTCGGCTAAAGGGGTATGAAGATGGGCATCATTGAGATAAAGATGCCATTTGGCAATATCCATATAGACATTTTTACCAATTTCTGCTGCTAAGTTTTCAATGGACTCTGTGAGATAGCTGCAACTCATGAATGTTCCTCCTCGTTCAGTATTGGAGATCGGGTAATATTCAATTATACAACAACTCCTCATTGACGAAACTTAATTATATGTTAAAACAGATCTACTAGAGTGGATCGATAACAGGATGGATAACTTCATTCATAAATTACTTCAAAAATTAAACTCATTCTCTTATAAACATACTATTTTGTTCCTGATTCTATTATTTTGTTTGAGTATTGGTATCGGTTTAGCAAACACTTATCAAATGTCATCAAATTTAATTAAATATCAAGCAATATCAACCGCAATTTCCTATTCTAATTTAATCAAAGAAGCGAGAAATCTGTATAGCTCTGAGGTGGTCGATCGCGCCCAAGATGTTGATGGCATTTCTGTTTCTCATAATTATCTCAATATTACAGGTGCAATTCCTTTACCCGCAACATTCTTGATGAAGTTAGGATGGAAGATTGGCCAACACAATATGGGGATGATGGTTAAGCTCTATAGTGACTATCCTTTTCGGGGTGGTCAAGCGATGATCAAACAAACTATTAGCGATCAATTTGAGCAAGATGCTTTATCCGCCCTAAGAAAGAGTCCGAATGAACCCTATTACCAATTTGAAAAAATAGCAGGATATTCATCTTTACGATATGCCCAAGCAGAAATTATGGAGCCGACTTGTGTCGCGTGTCATAATACTCATCCAGATAGCCCAAAAACAGATTGGCAAATAGGAGATGTACGTGGAATTTTAGAGATTATTTTACCTTTAGATGAGTTTATTGAAGAAACTCATAAGCATTTGAAGGAAACATTGATGATGCTGTTGTTTCACTCGGTTTTAGCTCTTTCAGCGATTGCTGTTGTGATTAATCGGTTGCGCCAAACGTCGCAAGAGCTGGAACGGCGAGTGGTTGAACGAACCGCTCAACTCCAAGAAGCGAATCAAGAACTCGAAAGTGAACAACAAAAATCCGATCGCCTCTTGCTCAATATACTTCCCAAACCGATCGCTGACCAATTGAAGCAGGGCCATAATCCGATCGCCGAATGGTTTCCTGAAGTTACAATTTTATTCGCAGATATAGTGGGATTTACGAAGTTAGCCTCGTCAATTTCTGCACCTACATTAGTCAATTATCTCAATGAAATTTTTTCGTCCTTTGATTATTGGGCAGATCAGTATCAGTTGGAAAAAATTAAAACCATTGGGGATAATTATATGGTCGTGGGAGGTGTGCCCACGAATCGACCGAAGGTGGCGATCTCTGTAGCGGAAATGGCGCTGAAAATCCAAGAAGAGGTGTTTAAGTTTAATCTTAAACACCAAACCCTGCTCGATATTCGCATTGGGATCAATACCGGGCCGGTTGTGGCTGGGGTGATTGGTAAGAAAAAGTTCATTTATGACCTTTGGGGAGATGCGGTGAATATTGCCAGCAGAATGGAATCCCATTGTCTACCCGGGAAAATACAAGTAACAAAAGAAACCTATAATGCCTTGAGAGATGACTATCAGTTAGAAAAGCGAGGTGAGATTGAGGTCAAAGGCAAAGGAAAAATGACTACCTATTTTCTGGAAGGGCGAATAACTCCATAGGGCGATGAATCTTCCTGAGCGATCGCTACTTTATAGGATCGCCATTGACTCCAGACAAGAAACTCTTGCTCAGTCAGGCTTTGAGACATTAATAGATCCTTAAAAGAGCCTAAGATTGCCCTGCAAAGGTCAAAAAGCTGATACAATCCTTCAAAGTGCTTAAGTAATTTGATAAAAGGTTCCTGGATGACCAACTACAGTAGTTCTGAAGCCATAGCCGATCTTAATCGCCGAAGAGTGATTAACACGATCACCTTAACCCTGCCTAGAATAGGGTTCATTGTGGCGATCGCCGCAGTAATCTGGTGGGAAAAAGGGGTGACTCCCCTTGATATCGCCTTACTCGTCGGTTTTTACATCCTCACCATTCTAGGGGTGAGTGTAGGATATCATCGCTTATTCTCCCATAAAGCGTTTAAGACTGGGCCAATTCTGAAAGCCCTGATCGGTATTGCTGCTTGTATATCGACTCAAGGAACAATTGCCAGTTGGGTAAGCCACCATCGCCAGCATCACCTATACAGCGATCAACCTGGAGATGTTCATTCGCCCCACCTACATGGCAAAAGCTTCTGGGGGCAACTGCAAGGATTTTGGCATGGTCATTTTGGTTGGATGGTTGGTGCAACTTGGGTGGAACCCTTACCCTATATCAATGACTTAAAAAGCGATCGCATTGTGCAAATAGTTGATCGCTGGTGTTTAATCTGGATTGTACTGGGTTTAGCGCTCCCGGCGGCCATTGAAGGAGCCATTTGTGGATCTTGGGAAGGCGCTCTGCGAGGGCTGATCTGGGGCGGAGCTTTACGAATTATGCTCAGTTTCCAAGGAACCCTCTCCGTTAACTCGATTTGCCATTTGTGGGGGACTCAACCCTTCAAGACTGGAGACTTCAGCCGCAATAATCCCCTGATTGCCATTATTACTCTAGGGGAAGGTTGGCACAATAACCATCATGCTTTTCCTTACTCTGCCCGGTTTAGCATGAATTGGTGGCAAGTCGATTTTTCTTGGTGGGTGATTGCCCTGCTGCAACGCCTGGGTTTAGTCTGGGATGTTAAATTCCCTTCGGATCAAGATATTGAGCGCAAGCAACAGGAAAATGCTGTTCTGGCTAATTAGCTCCTAGTTCTTGCTTCACCCTCTTCTGTCACTTTGGGACAAAGGGGGATGAAATTCTAATTATTGATGATATGTTAGCGATCGCAGCACTCTTACCTAGTTTGGGAAGTGGCGATCGCCCGTATTTAATCTCCCCTGTTTGATCGAGCACAATGCAGCCCTTTTCTGTACTATCAGCTACATTGACTGTTTTTAACGATAGGCAGAATAGTTAAAAGCTCCATCAAATTATTATTTGCTCCCCCTATCTCCCTATCAAAGCACAAAGCACTGTACATGCTATTCCTTTATCTACCCGCCCCTTTTGCCTCTTCGATCCAGCGATCGAACTGCTCTTGATTATCCTTCACCCATTCTTGAGCCAGACGGCGCATATCTTCCGTCGTATTCTGCCCTCCTTTAATCCGTAAACTTGCCTCATTCATATCTTCCAGGGGAATTTGCACCAACTCAAACCAGCGTTTAGCGACTGGATTATCCGCTATAAATTTTGGGTTAGATATCACTTTCTGAGTTGGTCTAGAAAAACCAAGATTCTTTCCATTAAATGTAGTATCCTCCTCAGTTAAATCAGTAATATATTCTGGGGAAGAAGTAAAAGGAACTTCTAACCAAATCACATCCTCATTTAGCTTTAAAATGACAAAAATCCAATGGGGATTATAGGCATAATATAAAATAGATTCTCCTTCTTCATAACGAGTAATAGCATCCGCCAATAAAGCCGCATAACTTCCTTGATCGTGTTCCACTGTATCTTGAAGTTCATACTCCTTAATGTGATGATTGATCCCCAACTCACAACCCCAACCCGGATTACATCCAGTTAAATTTGCTTTACCATCACTATCAAAATCAAACAGTTTGGCAATTTCTGGATCTTGAAGCTGCTCTATATTATAAATTTCATATTTATCTGCTGTCTTTTTATCAATCAGATATCCTTGAGTTGCTGATGGAATCAAAAGCCCTAACCCGATTAACTTTTCTTCACCACCAGCATTTTCAAAAAAAAGTTCATGCCCAGGTTGATAATAAACAACGCTATAATCTAAATCTCCGTTAGCAACAGCAATGTAAATTGCTGGATATTCCAGCTCTTTTACTGGATCTATTTTATAACCTAGTGTTTCTAGACCTAGATTAACAACCTGAGTTTGAAAACTTTCCTCAACCCAGCTACTATGTCCCGAACGAATAGTTACTTCTTCCGGTGACAAGTTACCCCTCGAATCGCTAGATTCAGACGTAGGTTGACAGGACATTAATCCCAGCAACACAGACATAAAAGCAGTGAGTATGATAAATTTTTGAGAGAATTGGATAGTCATGAGATTCCTAATAGAGGAGAAGACGAAGCAAAGGATTATGAGTATAGCGATTCTCTCTTCTCTAGAGTATAGCTTGAAACCTTAGACTCTAAGCAATGCTAGCTATTGTGTATTCAAAGCGCTATATAGGTTAAGCCGCATCGATTATACTTGTTTATTCACTGGCTCCTTTTGCCTCTTCAATCCAGCGATCAAACTGCTCTTGATTTTCACTCACCCACTCTTGTGCCATACGGCGTAGATCTTCCGCTGTATTCTCCCCTTCTTTAATCCGTAAACTTGCTTCATTCATATCTTCCAGAGGAATTTGCACCAATTCAAACCAGCGTTTTGCAACTGGATTATTTTCTAAAAACATCGGGTTAGATATAACTTGCTGAGTATTGGCAGGTAACCCAAGATTTTTACCCTCAAATGTAGTATCTTTTTCTGAAAGATCGCTCGAATCTCCTGGTAAAGAAGTAAAAGGGACTTCTAGCCAAATCACATCTTCACCTGGCTTTAACACAGCACTAATCCAATGGGGATTATAGGTATAATAGAAGATTGGTTCTTCCTCTTCATAACGAGTCATTGCATCGGCTAATAAAGCCGTATAACTTCCTTGATCGTGCTCTACTGTATCTTGAAGTTTATAGGCTTCAATATGATGATTTGTGGTTAGCTCACAACTCCAACCTGGATTACATCCAGTTAAATTTGCTTTTCCATCTCCATCAAAGTCAAACAATTTAGCAATTTCTGGATCTTGAAATTGTTCTAGATTAGAAATATTGTACTCCTCTGCTGTTTTTTTATCAATCAGATATCCTTGGAGTCCTGATGTCGTTAAAAGCCCCAAACCGACTAACTTTTCTTCACCACCAGCATTCTTAAAGAAATCATTATGCCCCGGTTGATAATACACAACGCTATAATCTAAATCTCCATTGGCAACAGAAAGATAAACTGCTGGATACTCCAATTCTTTTACTGGATCGATGGTATAGCCTAGCTTTTCTAGACCTAGATTGACAATTTGAGTTTGAAAACTTTCCTCAACCCAGCTACTATGTCCCGAACGAATGCTTACCTCTTCGGGAGATAAGTTACCACTCGAACCACTAGGTTCAGATGTGGGTTGACAGGACGTTAATCCGAGCAACAGAGATATAAAAGTAGTGAATATGATGTTTTTTGGAGAGGATTTAATAGTCATGATATTATAAGATTATATACTCCAGAATTATGATAACAATTTTGATCCATATTTATCTATTTATCTTCATAAAAATTATTAACTTGCTCCTTTCGCTTCAGCCAACCATTGATCGAACTGCTCTTGATTTTCAGAAATCCATTCTTCTGCTAAAAGACGAACCTTCTCAGGGCTATTTTCTCTTTCCCTAATCCGCAAACTTGCTTCATTCATATCTTCAGGAGAGAATTGTACTAATTCTAACCACCGTTTCGCGATTGGATTAGCGGCTACAAATTCTGGATTGACGACAATTTCTTGAGATCCTCCTGGGAACCCTGTATTTTTTCCATTAAACGTGGTTTCTTCTTCAGTAAAATGTTCATTTCCTGAGAAAGAAGTAAATGGAACTTCTAACCCAATCGTATCCTTATCTGGTTTTAAAACCGCAGAAATCCAATGGGGATTATAAGCATAAAATAAAATTGGTTTCCCTTGTTGATAGCGACTAATCACATCAGTAAGCAAAGCTTCATACACTCCTTGCTCTTGTTCAACAGTGTCTTGCAATCCATAAGGTTCTATATGATGATTGATCGCTGATACACAAACCCAACCTAGATTACATCCAGCTAAATTAGCTTTTCCATCTCCATCAAAGTCAAACAATTTAGCAATCCGTTCATCTTTCAATTGTCCGAGATTGGTAATTCCATATTCTTGAGCTGTTTTTCGATCAATTCGATATCCCCTATTGCCAATGGGAACAAAAAAACCTAATTTTTGTATTTTTTCATCACCCCCTGCTTGGTTAAACATGCCATCATGACTGGGGCTATAGTAAATAACACTATAATCTAAATTTCCATGAGCAATAGACCAATAAATTCCGGGATACTCTAGTTCTTTAATGGTAGCAACTTTATAGCCTAGCTTTTCTAGACCAATATTTACCACTTCAGTTTGAAAGATCTCTTGAAGCCAGGTACTATGAGCTGAACGAATAGTTACTTCGTTGAGGGACGAATTTTGAGTCGAGCTTTTCGTAGTATAACAGCCAGCCAATCCCATAGTTAGAGATAAAATAATTGAAGTCAATATGACTTTTAACTGAAACTTGAATCGCATTAAATCAATTTGAAAAGATGGAGGTTTTTCTTCAGATATCGTTTCATTGATTCGCCTCTTTCACTTCTGCAATCCAGCGATCGAACTGCTCTTGATTTGCACTCACCCATTCTTCTGCTAAACGGCGGATATCCTCCTGAGAATTTTCACCTTCTTTAATCCGTAAACTTATTTTATCCATATCCGCAAGGGGGATTTGTACCCTCTCAAACCAATGTTTTGCCATTGGATAATTGTCTGCAAAGGTTTGATTAATCACAATATTCTGTTTGCTTCCCGGAAACCCTGTATTTTTGCCATTAAATGTAGTCTCTTCTGCAGTTAAATTACTCAGTCCTTCTGGGAGAGAGGTAAAAGGAACTTCTAACCAAACTGCTTCTTGATCCGTTTCTAAAACTGCAAATATCCAATGGGGATTATAGGCATAGAATAAAATGGGTTTTCCTTGCTCATAACGAGTAATTATATTAGCCAGAAGAGCAGTATAATTTCCTCGGTCTTGTTCAACGGTATCTTCGAGTTCGTAGGCTTGGATGTGATGATCGATCATCGCTTCGCAACTCCACCCTGTATTACATCCCGCTAAATTGGCTTTTCCATTTCCATCTAAATCGAATAGTTTTGCCAGTTGTGGATCTTTCAATTGAGCAATGTTATTAATTCCATATTGATCGGCTGTTTTCTTGTCAATTCTGTATCCTTGGCTTCCTTCAGGAATCAACAATCCTGAGATCTCCAATTTTTCATTACCACCAGCATTTTCAAAAAAATCTTTATGGGCTGGGTTATAATAGATGACCGTATAATCGAGGTCGCTATTAGCCAGAGAAATATAGATAACAGAGTAATCTAGTTCTTTGACGGTATCTATAGTGTAACCCAATTTTTCTAGTCCCAAATTTACAACTTCTGTTTGAAAACTTTCTTCCACAAAACCACTATGGGCGGCTCTAATCGTAACGGGTTCAGAATGTTTATCGGCTCTTTGGGTGGGTTGGCAGGCGATTAATCCTATCATTAGGGAAAGAGTTGTAGGAATTAATCGGGATTTTAACATTGATATTCTTTTATTCATTTTGTAAGATGGTTTCTTTCACCATTGCCAAGTGTTTCGGCAACTGTTTTTGGTTGTCAAATAAACGATTCACTCGTGCGTAAGCATTTCCGCGTAAACGATTGGCATAGTCAGTTTCGATCGCCTCCACCAAGACGTTGGCTAAGGCTTCTGGATCGCCAGGACGCACCAAATACCCTTCGTGGCGATCGCCGATCATCTCCGGTATCCCAAACACATTCGTGCTGACAATTTTTAACTCAAACGCCATCGCTTCTAAAACCACCCTCGGAAAAGACTCTTCAAAACTGGTACATACAAATATATCGGTTAAGCCAAAAAAGTCAAACACATAGCGCGTTTCTGGATACATTTTCACGTAATCCAGCTTTAGCCTCTCTTGCACTTGACGCAAATAGTCAAGATAGATAATTTCGCGAGTTCCCACAATCAGAAACTCTAGGTTCTTAAACTGCGAGACTGGATAAATCTTCTCTAATTGCTTAATGGCTTCTAAGAAAATATGCTGTCCTTTACGCTCGCACGTTGTTCCAATCACCGAAATCACTGTTTTTTCTTCAGAAATCCCATATTTCTGCCGTAAATAAGATTTGCTATTACTTTGGCGAAACTCGGCAATTTTTTCTAAATTCATGCCTCCAGGAATCGTCCGAAAACGGCCGTGAATATCGAGATCGTGGAAAATTTGCCGCGTGGCATCAGCGACAAAGATAACCCGCGATGCATTCTGAAAACAACGCTCCAATAAACCCCGCATCACTTGTGGAGGAGAGTCACCAAAAAAGTTTCGTAAACTGCGCTCAACGGTGCAACTTTCATGGATATGCCAAATACTCGGTAAGCCAAACAATTGGGCTAATTCTATTCCCCAAAAACCGACCATCGTATTGGACATCACCAGATCGAACTCGGTCATGTCTAGGACTTTTCCCACCTGTTGGAGACGCTGATGGTAGGTTTCTAGGCTATTATCGACCCGTTGCAGATTATCTTCAATCAGTTTGACGGGAATATTAAGTGCTTCGTAATCGTTGCGTAACGGTCCATCGACGAGGGAAACAACATTAACTTGGCATTCTCCCGACTCGACAAAATGCTTGGCAAAATTATAAGCCATTAAGGGAGCGCCTTCGAGGGCTAAATTGTGGGTGACCAGTAGAATTTTTATCCCGGAAATTCGACGACTATGGACATAGTGAAGGGGATTTAAATCCATAGTCATGGAATCGATATTAATATTGGAGTTAATGTAAGGGTCTTTTTTTCCCTGATATCGCTCCATGAAATTCAGGTGTTCCTTAGGATTATAATAGTCTCCCCGTGAGGCACTTCCTTGATGAATGAGGGTGGCTTGAGGGGTATAAACGACCCGCTTACCGGTTTCTTGCACCCGTAAACAATAGTCCACATCATTGAGTTCTAAGCCCAATTTTTCCCGATCAAATCCACCGACTTGATGGTAAAGTTCGGTGGATGTAAGCAAACAGGCTCCGGTAACGGCGGAGACATTTCGGGTGGTGTGGGGATAGAAGAGATAACCGAGTTCTTCTTTGCGTAACCCGTGGAATAAATGACCGGCTAATCCACCATTGGGGCCGATACAAACGCCGGCATGTTGTAGGGTATTATCAGGATACAGGAGACGAGCGCCAACCACTCCGACTCCTTCAATGGACATCCATCCGACCATGTCTTCGAGCCAACCGGGAGCGATCGCCGTAATATCATTGTTAAGCTGCAACATGAGGGGCGTTTTCACCTGTGCAGCACCAAGATTCACTAAGCGAGAATAGTTAAAGCCCTCCCGTCCGGTTAAACTGGGGTCGGGGCGTTGGGTTCTAATCACCTGATAGGTTAATTTGAGGTCTCCTGGGGAGGTTAAAGAACCATTTTCCAGTTGACTAAAAAATTCTTCTGTCTTGGGTTCCGTAGACTGATCGTCAACAATAATCACTTGCACGTAGCGCGGATCTACAGTTTTCTCCAAACTAGCAATACATTCCGATAGGATTTCTGTGCGATCGCGAGTCGGAATCACAATGGTAACGGGATTTTCCGCTAAAATTGAAGCATCCCATTGCAACTGATGCAAACATAATCCGTACTTCGTGGCTAAAGCCGGTAAAAAGGGTTTCGCCTTTAAATTGCGTCGCTCCAGAGTATCAGAAATTGCTCGATAGGCACTATCAAAGACATAGGTTTTCTGCGTTCCCTTCGATGCCGTACTTTCCGGATGGACGCGCCAATGATAACAGACGTGGGGAATATGACGTACCCTATCCATTGTCGTCTTTTCCCGCACCCGCAGGTAAAGATCGATATCCTGCGCTCCCTCTAAACCCGATCGCAGTCCTCCCACCTCGTCAATTAAGCGCTTGCGAATCACGGCTAGATGGTGCGTATAATTGTGGGCGATCGCCATTTCTGGACTCCAAACCCCCTTCATTTGGTATCCATAACGCTCTCCTGTCGGCGTAATTTTGTCCTCGTCCGTATACATCCAATCCACATCCGGGTATTGGTCTACACATTCTGCTACATGTAGTAGCGCATCGGGAGATAACAGGTCATCATGATCTAAAAGAGCAATATAGTCCCCCGTTGCCACCTCTAGAGCTGAATGGGTCGCCTTGACAATATGGCCATTTTCGGTTCTAAATACAACTTTGATCCGAGAATCTGATGCTTGCGCTTCGGTCAAAACTTGCTTAACATGAGGTTGAGTCGAGGAATCATCCGCCAAACATAATTCCCAGTTGGGATAAATTTGCGCTTGTACTGAGGCGATCGTTTCTTCTAAAAAGCCCTTCGGTGGATTGTAAACGGGAACAACTACACTGATTTTTACACCCGTTTTTTCTAAATGTTGTGCCGACTCTGCCATCAATTCCCGCACCTTAGCCGTTAAGCGATTATGATCTAGCCAACGCTGATAGGGGTCTTCCTGTTGCCAAGGATGAATAATCGTAGAATAGGATACAAATTCCTGAGTTTGGGTTTGGTCGTAGTAGCGCTTAACAAACCGAATCCAAACCAGAGGAGATAAGGGAATTCCCCCGCGCTGTTTATAAGCTAGAACCGCCTTAGTCATAAACCCAGAAATCATCTGGGAAACTTTCAGTTTTGGCGGACGCTCGTACACATTTTGAATCGTAATAGTACGGGCAAAACAACAGACTGAATCTCCATTCTCTAAATTCGCCATAATCTTGATGGAAATCTCCCCAGAATAATTGGGTTCAATGGGTAAATTCCAGCCAAAGCCACTATTTTCAGCCGAGGGAGCATCAATAAACGCTTGCGCTACATCGGGACGAGGTTCTCCATAGGTGATAGTTTCTTCCCTACTCTCATCTTGAATCAGCGTCAGCGACTCAATCGCGTGACGATGATGAAACACCCAACCCGCAATTCGCAATACCCCACTGACGTTGCGTTCAATGGCATTTGGACTTTCTAAAAACCCCTGGAGGTCTCCCGTGGGATTGACTTCTAGGTTGGGAGAGCGCTTCAGTAAAGCCTTCAGGGGCGCTTTCACCGTCTGTATCAGGGGGTTCAGGGATTTTTTCATGCAAAGATAGTCCACTCCAAATCAAGCTGGAACTGGTGGTTCCAGAGTCGATTAGCAACACTGTAACAGAATAGCTGAAGATTGCGATCGGCGATCGATGTGTAGCGGCTTCTTGGCTAACTATACCTTTGGCGATCGTTAGGAGGCAAGTTACTCTGGGCCCCTTGTTAAGTTCAATCAAAGCCAACCTATAGGAGTTAATTATTAATGGAGCTAGGCAGAATCGAACTGAAGGTATTGTTTCTCAGCTAACGCCACTCAATAGCTAAAACCCCTGCCTTACATATGTCTCACGCACTGAACCTTGAAAATGTGTGAAAAGTGTGTGAAACATAGACACCTACATAAAGCAGACGTGGAGCCTGGTTAATGAATATTTTCACTCTAACCAAATTGACCCATCCAAAATAGTAACAGCGATGATAGAAGCGCAGCTTCATAGGGAAATGGTATGAGGTTCTAGGGTTAAACAGACTTCAGATTCCCAAAAAGAACAGAAAAAGGGAGTTATTAAGCTCCCCAAGTTCTTCATATAGTTTAATTCGGAGGAAATCAGACTACCTGACTTGATGCATACCAGCTTCAACAGGACTTGACCTAGGCATTCTTGCGGCGCTTGGAAGCAGCAACCAGACCGCCAATGGCAGCTAAACCGAGGAGAGTGGAAGGTTCGGGAACTTTAGCAGCAGGTTCGCCTACGGTGAACTTGAAGTTGCGGGTGAAGGAGAAGCCATCACCGGCATCAACCACACCAGAGGCATCGGACCCCTTGTCAAATGCACCTGCGGAACCAGGAGTACCAAAGCTGTAGGCGTAATTCCACTTTGTACCTCCGTCCAAGCTGTATTTAACCACTTCACTAGCCATCATTTGGGATAATACAGGGTAGAGTGGGTCGGCTACATTAAGTTGCAAACCACTAGCGAAGGTGTTATGACCCGCTAATTCAAAGGAGAATTCACCGTTGTTGCTCGTAACAGATTGAATGTTGGGGTCGCTCAAACGTTGGAAAACATTTTAAAGTACCAGCGAATGCGGGAGTGCCGAGGACGCTAACACTAGCGACAACGGAAGCACCCATAGCGATTTTTTTATAGTGTTAAACATAATTTCAAGCGCCTAGAATTCTTAAGTGTGTTGTGTTGACTTGTAATCTTCAATAAGTTGTTGGGAACTTGCTATCCTCTGAACCGAGTCCCATCTTAAGTTGATGTTTGGGGAAGATATGTGACCGAGTTCACTAGAGTAACGTGATTGTTATTCTTTGGAGAAACTCTATTTTCTTCCTAGCTTTGGGTGGCTCAGTTTGGGGAAGTTATTGCCTCGCAACTTGCTCCTATGATAGCCTCAAACCCTTGACCTATGGTGAAGTTAGGATGAAGATTACAACAAGTTTCTATAAAGTTTTCAAGGAACTTGAGATGCCATTTTCCGTATTTCTACGATTGCAAAAACTGGCCGATCCGAACGGCTGCCTGTTGGAGAATGTGGGGGTCATGGACGAGGGCAAAACGGACAAATCCCTCTCCAGAAGGGCCAAAACCGGCTCCGGGAGAGGCTGCTACCCCTGTAGTTTCCACGAGTTGGGTGCAAAATTCGACTGAGTGTTTTTCCCATTTTTTCGGTAATTTAGCCCAGACAAACATGGTAGCAGCGGAGGGAGAAATCGGCCAACCGATGTCGTCCATGGCGCTAATAAAGGCATCTCGACGCTGTTGAAAGCGGTTAATCGTAGACTGAATATGGGTTTGGGAGCCTTGGAGGGCGGCGATCGCCCCATTAAAGATGCCTTGGTACTGATTAAAGTCTACCACTGCTTTGACTTGGCGCAATCCAGCTATCAACTGGGGATTGCCGATCGCATAACCTACCCGAAATCCTCCCATACTATAGGTTTTGGAGAACGAGAACAATTCGATGGAGATGGCTTTATCGGGGTCTGCTTGTAGGACGGAAGGGGACGCAGGTTTGCCATCAAAGACAAATTCGGCATAGGGTGCATCGTGGACGAGGGCGATATTGTGGCGCAAGCATAGGTCTACTGCATCTTTGAAGAAGGATAAGGGCGCAGTGGCGGAAGTCGGATTATGGGGATAGTTGAGAACCATCATCCGTGCTTTGTCTAAGACAGATGGGGGAATATCGCTAAAGTTGGGTAAAAATCCATTCTCTTCTCGCAAGGGGAGGGTGTAGAGTTCTCCCCCGGCAAAGCAAACGCCACCATAGTGAGACGGATAGCCCGGATCGAGCAAAATGGCAATATCTCCGGGGTTAAGGATGGCTAGAGGAAGGTGAGCGGTTCCTTCTTGAGAACCAATTAAAGCCAGGACTTCGGTTTCTGGATCGACAGGAATATTGTATTTATTGGTGTACCACTTCGCACAGGCTTGTCGAAACGGGAGGGTACTGTTGAACAGTTGATAGCCGTGGGTGCGGGTATCGGGGAGCGTTTGGGCGATCGCCTCTATCACCTGGGGGGCAGTGGGTTGATCGGACGATCCCAAGGATAAATCAATGACTTCTAAACCAGCCGCTCTAGCTTTCCCTTTGCCGCGATCCATATCGGCAAAGACATTATGTTCAAAGGATTTGAGGCGATCTGCAAAACGAATCATGAGGTAGGGAATGGGGGGATGGGGGGATGGGTTACAGGTGAGGTTCAATCATTTCCACTAATTGTTGTTTGGTGAGTGCCCCTTCGCCAGAAGCAATCAGCTCTCCGGATTTGAATAGGCGCAGTCCCGGAACGCCCTCTACTTTATATTTATCTACCGCTTTAGGATTGGGGTCTACTTCCATTTTTACAACTTTGAGGCGATCGCCATATTCGCTGGCAATTTGATTAATCGAAGGAGTCACCAAGCGACAAGGGCCGCACCAATTCGCCCAAAAGTATACTAGCACAGACTTAGAGGCTTCGAGGACTTGAGATTGAAATTGATCGTCGGTAATCGTAATTGCGGTACTCATAAACAATCACAGCAGTTCTGGAAACGACCCATTTTAGGTTAGGTTAGGTTATTATACCCCGATCCGGGACTTTCTTTTTAATCAACTAAAATTAGAGCTTCTTTCCATGAATCCTATTGTTGCCTCTGAGCTGAACACGTTTACCGAAGAGACATCTATCCGTACGATCCAAGCGCTCCAAGAGGAGGCGATTTCCACTCCTTTAAGTCCCGAACCCATTGTTACGTCCTATCTCCATGAAGGCAACGGCACTACTCCGATTGTATTATTGCCTGGGTTTGATAGTTCGGTGTTAGAGTTTCGGCGGTTACTCCCTCTGCTAGCGGAACATCAGGAGACTTGGGCGATCGATTTATTCGGGTTTGGGTTCACTGAAAGACGGCCCAATTTACCCGTGAATCCAGAAGCGATTAAGGTTCATTTACATTCAGTTTGGCAAACTCTAATTCAAAAACCGATGATTTTAGTCGGCGTTTCTATGGGAGGTGCAACGGCGATCGATTTTAGCCTTAGCTATCCCGAAGCCGTAGAACAGTTAGTGTTAATTGATAGTGCTGGATTTGCTAACGGTCAGGCTATTACCGCACAATGGTTAAAACCCCTCGTCTATGGGGCAGCTAAATTTTTACGTCAATCTTGGGTTAGACAGTCTGTTGCAGTCCAAGCCTATTATGATCGCAAATGGGCTTCTGTTGATGCTCGGCTCTGTGGGGCACTGCATTTAAAGATGCCTTATTGGACAGAAGCGATGGTCAGTTTTACCCTCAGTGGCGGCTACAATAATATGGCTGATAAAGTTGGGAAAGTTACCCATCCGACACTGGTTTTATGGGGAGAGGGCGATCGCATTCTAGGAACTGCTGATGCGGCCAAATTCCAGAAGGCCATCCCCCACGCTAAACTGATTTGGATCGAGCAGTCTGGTCATACGCCCCATCTAGAGCAACCGCAAAAAACAGCCGAACTGATTTTAGAACACTGTAGCCAACCCTCCTTACGCTTGAGATGAAGATGAAGATTAAGCCGCAAACTTTACACTCAACTACTGAGGCGATCGCCCCAACTGTAATAAAATAGAGTATCAATCCTACTCAACCGCCCTCTTGTCGTGACGCGCCAACCCCACGATCAATTTGCCAAGCAGTACCTAAAAAGAACTGCTCGAACCCCTGGGAGAAGTAGAAATTAGCCGGGAAATTCCAGGGGAAACCCTGTCTATTGACCTCATTTTTGAGCCTTCCCCTAAACCACCAAACAACCCTCCAGCACTGGGTTTACTCTCTCAACTGGCTTCTACACCTTGTTTATTAGAACCCTATCGCAATTGTCCCAGCAACCCAGACATTCGCAACTGTATTCTGAAGCTTTTCCATGTCCATGCAGAACTCCAACGTCAGGCAAAACGGGAACAGCGAACCCTTGATGAAGAGCAATTATCTCGATTATGGATTTTAACCCCCACTGTTTCTGAGAGAGTATTAGAAGGATTAGGCGCTCGTCCTGACTTAAAACAATGGTGTACAGGGGTGCATCTTTTAGCAAAAACACTCAAAGCGGGGATTATTGCCATTAACCAACTGCCAGAAATCCCAGAAACCTTATGGTTAAGGATGTTGGGGAAAGGAGGAACCCAAAAAAGAGCGATCGAACAAGTGCTGGAACTACCCAGAGAACATCCTCAACGGCGAAATATTCTACAGTTAGTGGGGATATGGCGAATTAATGTTGCTAGTAAAATAGAGTTAGAAACAGAAGAAAGGGAGTTAATTATGGAATTATCACCAGCCTATCTAAAATGGCGAGAAGATACCTTGCAAGAAGGGATTGAACAAGGGATTGAACGGGGTCAGCGCTTGATGATTGAAGCCTTATTACGAACTCGGTTTGGTGAGTTGGATGAGGCGCTTTTGGGCATCATTGACTCTCTGTTGGTCTTGTCTCCAGATGAGTTTATGCCTTTGTGTTTGCAGTTATCCCGTGAGGAGTTGTTGGAGCGATTTGGCGATCGCCAACTTTAAATATAGCATTCTTAAATGAATTCCCTTCCTGTCGGTGATCGCTCTTCCTGCCATTAAAGACTCTTGTCCGTTTAACAACAGGGGCGATCGCCAACGAAAGAATAAGGTTTTAACCTGCCTTTTTCCTCAAGCAACATAAGAGGAATAATGGTTCAATCAATGATAATGCCATGGTTCTACCTGAAAAGGTACACCAGGATACTTGCGGCAATGATCTAAATACTTAAAAAAGTAAGGCATCATCTTAAGAAAAAAAGTTTGATCCTCATCACTCATTGTATGAAACTTAGCCAAACACTCATCAGCATCGTCACAATCAACCATCCCATATTTTTCTTGAATACGGGCAAATTTATCCCAGTCTCTGTTTCTTTGAAAAACTCCAAAGGCAAAACCAATTGTCTTTCCTATAATTGCCTTTGATAGAAAACTTTCCAACATTTCTACAGACCTCTTTGACTAAATGAAAAGGAGATTACAGAACACTGTTCAAGGTGTTTTTACTTAAAGCGATCAACCCTCCTATAAAGGGAAATTGCTTTACATTTTTAGGCTAACAAGCCTATGGATTGGATTTCGAGGGCAGATGATGCAGAATTTAGGAATGTTCTGCACCATCTGCACTTAAAGGTAAAACGCTGACGTTTTATGGCGAGAGAATTGATAAAATATCAATAACTCGCTTTAGATAAACAAGGACAAAATACCTTCAAGGAAATTGTAAACCCAGCTATCATCATCGCCACCTCCATCAAAGCTATGATCGAAGTTGTGCGGGGGATGATAGTGCGGTTGATGCAATTCGGTATGAAATTCCCGATCGTACTCGTGATGGTGCATGTTTGCCTCCTGAATCTTTAACTTACATTTACATCAAAGCACAATCTTTTTAGGCTTGAAAGAGCAGACTTTTTTTTTGCTGCACCTTCTGCACTTGCTAGATTAAATATGGCTATGATAGTCTCTTCTTAGAGTCTGATATAACAATAAAAACATGAGCAAAAAATGCAAACGCAATCACGTCAAAGCGCATCAGCAAGGATTGGAAGATTTGAAAAATGCACAAGAAGAGACAAAAGAAATTAATAAAACAGAAAGGCCGATGAATTATTATGAAATTGCGGAAGATTTAAAAACGAGTAGAGATAGCATTGCCCGTTTTTTTCGAGGGGAGTGTATTCGGATTAGTGTTGCCAAGAGCATCATTAAGTTTTTAGGGCTAGAATTTAATGATGTGATTAATTTGGATGATTTGAAGGATTTAGGCGATCCAGATAGTGTGACGTTGTTACTTAACACTTCCATAGATGAGTTTCTTCCTCAAGCTGACAAAATCTTAGAAATTTTGAAAGAAATGTCAGGCGATCGCACCATTACGATTAGAGTAACTAAGCCAGGTAGTGCGATCGTGGTACTAGAGGGTTTGCCGGAAGGACTCAGGCGCATTGAGGAATTGTTTGAAGCGGGTGAATTGCAGGAAATTGCTGGGTTTCCGGTGTTGGATGTTTATCTGGAATGGGAAGAAGAACCGACGCGGTTAAGGGATTGGTTTCAGGGTGTATTTACTGAGGGATGGCAAAGAGCAGAGGAGTTGTTGACACCGGAACAGTTGCATCCGGTGATGGTGTGGAGCGATCGCACTCAGCGAGCGAAATTCTACGATCTCAGTGTAGACTTGCTTCAGTGTCAGGTTGTGTTGCTGATTAATCTGATACAGGAAGAAGAGGAGAGGGCGATCGCCAACTTAAAAGTCTATCCCAGGGATGCCGAGTTTTTGCCCGTTAACCTGAAAATGACCATCCTCGCTGAGGGAGAGGTATTTAAGGAAGTGACAGCTAGAGCTGCGGATGTGTGGATTCAATGTGAATTTGATGCTAACTTTAGTGAAGAATTCACCGTCTGTTTGGGCATCGATGATACAATTGTGAGCGAAAAATTTGTCGTATAATCGCAACGTAGGGGCGGGTTCACCATTAATGTGGCTGATTGACCATAAGTTTTGTAAACCCGCCCGATCGCAACCGCAAAGTAGGGGCAACTTTACCATCAATGTGGCTCGATGCACCATAAATTTTGTAAACCTGCCCCAACACCCTGGAAAGAATACCCAAATTCAAGGGGGTAAAAATGTCTCAACTCATTAAACTAACTCTCAATAAATCCCCAGACGGTTTAATTGCCCTTATGGAAGTCAAGGTGCAAGGGAAAACCATCGCTTCCGCAGAAGGAGAGTTGCCGAGGTTAATGCACTATCAGGAGTTAGAGGAAAGCTATCTACAGTGGCAGGCAGCTTATTGGAACTTAGAATATTTTTATCCTATATTTTTAGGCAGGCGTGCAGTCATTGAGAATGCCTCGAGACAGGAAGATGCATTTGCCGCTTGCTGGAAATACGCCCAAGTTTTAGAACAGCAACTCAATCGCTGGTTGAGTTATGAAGGCTTGAATCCCGTTATTGAACGCATTAACGAGCAAATTGCAGAATATCAATTAAATCCCCATCAAC
>NZ_JAGHZH010000079.1:0-21476 GCF_017746885.1 Roseofilum sp. SBFL
AGCCCAAGAAATCAAAAACTTCAACGTCCTAGAAGGAACCCTAGCCTATATTGCCCCAGAACAAACCGGTCGCATGAATCGAGGTATAGACTACCGCAGCGACTTCTATTCTTTGGGGGTAACCTTATACCAACTGCTCACGGGAACCTTACCTTTTGTCAGTAACGACCCGATGGAATTAGTACATTGCCATATTTCACAACTGCCTATACCCCCAGCAGAAGGAGAAAATAACGCATTAAATCTTTCCATCCCGTCAGTAGTTTCAGATCTCGTCATGAAACTGATGGCTAAAAATGCAGAAGAACGCTATCAGAGTGCATTGGGATTAAAATTTGATCTCGAAAAATGTCTCAAACAATGGCAAGAAACCGGAAAAATAGAACCCTTTGAGTTAGCCACACGCGACATAGCAGGACGCTTCCTGATTCCCGAAAAACTCTACGGACGAGAAACCGAAGTAAAGACCTTATTGGCCGCATTCGAGCGGGTAGCCAAAGGACAGACCGAAATCATGCTAGTTGCCGGGTTTTCAGGCATTGGTAAAACCGCAGTAGTCAACGAAGTACACAAACCCATAGTCCGTCAGCGGGGCTATTTTATCAAAGGAAAATTCGACCAATTCAACCGCAATATTCCCTTTAGCGCTTTAGTGATCGCATTTCGGGATTTAATGCAACAGCTCTTAGCAGAATCAGATACTCAGTTAGCCCAGTGGCAGAACAAAATTCTTGCCGCCTTGGGAGAAAATGGGCAAGTGATTATTGAGGTAATTCCCGAGTTAGAGCGACTGATTGGCAAACAGCCCTCGGTTCCCGAACTCTCAGGCAATGCAGCGCAAAATCGGTTTAATTTATTATTTCAGAAATTTATTCAAGTTTTTACCACTTCTGAGCATCCCTTAGTGATTTTCCTCGATGACCTTCAATGGGCAGATTCGGCATCTCTGAACTTGATGCAACTGCTAGGGAGCGAGAGTGAGATGGGCTATCTGCTTTTACTAGGAGCCTATCGAGATAATGAGGTCTATGCGGCCCACCCATTAATGCAGACTCTTACGGAACTTGGCAAATCAGGAGCCACGATTAATACCATAACTCTGACTCCTTTAAGCAAAACGGGTCTGAATAGCTTGGTCGCAGATACTCTAAGTTGTAGCCAGGAGTTGGCTTGGTCTTTAAGTGAATTAGTCTATCAAAAAACCCAGGGAAATCCCTTTTTTGCCACCCAATTTCTCAAGGGATTACACGAAGATGGGTTGATTGCTTTTGAGGGCGATCTGGGTTATTGGCACTGCGATCTGACGCGAGTGCGCCAGTTAACACTGACCGATGATGTTGTAGAGTTTATGGCTACTCGGTTGTATAAACTCCCGAAAGAAACTCAAGAGGTATTGAAGTTAGCTGCTTGTATTGGTAATCAGTTTGATTTAGAGACTTTGGCCATTGTCAGGGAAGAGCCTGAGATGGAAGTAGCAGCTTCATTGTGGAGGGTACTGCAAGAGGGATTGGTGTTGCCATTAAACCAGACCTATAAGTTTTTCCAAGGGAATAAAGGAGAGAAAAAAGTACGGGTACAAGACGTTTCGGTTCGTTACAAGTTTCTGCACGATCGCGTTCAACAAGCTGCTTATTCCCTAATTGCTGACGATCGCAAGCAGATGACGCACCTCAACATTGGGCGATTGTTGTTGCAGAAAACCTCTCAAGAGGAACGAGAAGAAAACCTCTTCAACATCGTCAACCAGTTGAATATAGGTATGGCTCTGCTTAAGCAACCGAGCGAGATCCTTGAGGGGGCACAACTGAATTTAGGGGCAGCACAGAAGGCAAAATCGTCTGCTGCCTACAATGCAGCAGCAAGCTACTTAAACACAGCGATCGATCTGATCCGACGTACCGAGGCAACTCCTTTGGAAGCATGGGAAGCTCACTATACATTAATGCTGCCATTACATAATTTACTGGCAGAAGTCAGCTATCTCAATGGGAACTTTGAAAGGGCAGAGCAACAGATTCAGACCGTCATCAACAACGCTAGAAATCTTCTCGATCGCGTCAAAGCCTACGAAATCCGCATTTCACTTTTGGTGGCCCAAGGGCAAGGTCAAGCGGCGCTGGATGTGGGGTTAGAAATTTTGAAATTGCTCGATGTTTCCCTGACAGAGGCTCCCTTACCCGATATCGATATCGATCGCCTCTACACCCTGCCGACAATTGCCAATCCCCAGATTGTTTCTGCTTTGAGCATTCTGAGCAAATTATGGGCCCCGGCCTTTATTGCCAATCCCCAGCTCGTGCCATCGGTTATTGTGACGATGCTGAATCTGTCTGCAACCCACGGTAATTCAGCAATAGGAGCCTTTGCCTATGCGCTCTACGGGATGTTGCTCTGTGCCACGATGAAGGACATTGAATTGGGTTACCGCTTTGGGCAACTGGCGCTGCATACCCTCGATCGCCATGAAGAGGCCGAGTTAACCTGTAAGGTGAATCAACTTTTTTATGTCTTTATTCGCAACTGGAAAGAGTTAGCCCACAATCGCATCGAATGCCTGGCCGATAACGTATTAACGGGCTTAGAGACCGGTGACATTGAGTTTGCCTGTTATTCCGCGATCAACTAT
Organism: Roseofilum sp. SBFL; assembly: GCF_017746885.1. NCBI lineage: Bacteria > Bacillati > Cyanobacteriota > Cyanophyceae > Desertifilales > Desertifilaceae > Roseofilum > Roseofilum sp. SBFL. The sequence continues at coordinate 2,627 of NZ_JAGHZH010000079.1, forward strand.
TGCGATAACCTTTGCGTAATGGGCGAATCCCTAAGCCTCATTCATCAAAAACAAACCTACTACATTGAGCTGACCAAGAGTCTCCAGCAAGAATTCCAATACTTTGCTGCCGCAATCTGGGGACAGTTCGTGGAAAATTTAATGGGTCTGGCAGCCGATCCGAAACAACTGGTGGGGCAACGGTTTAATGAAGATGAGTCTATACCTAAGATCGAACAGATGAATTCGTTCACGGCATTGTTCTTTTTTTACACCTCTAAAACAATGTTGCATTATTTGTTCGACGATTATGAAGGAACCTTGGTTCATTCCCAGTCCGCCATTGAGTACGAACAAGCTGGGGTGGGAATGTTACCCGTCACTCAGATTCCCTTATATCGGTCATTAGCCTTACTAGCGCTCTATCCCAGTACCGCCCCCGAACAGCAAACTCAAATATTGGAGGAGGTGGAAACTCACCAACAACGTCTAGACATTTGGGCTACTCACGCTCCGGAGAATTTTCAGCATAAGCTGGATTTAGTGGCTGCGGAAACAGCACGGATTCAGGGAGATCGAGGACAAGCGATTGAACAATACGATCGCGCGATTTCTGGGGCGAAAGAAAACCAATACATCCATGAAGAAGCGATCGCTAACGAACTGGCTGCCAAATTCTACCTTGACTGGGGCAAAGAAAAAATTGCCAGCAGCTATATGCAAGACGCTTACTATAGCTATGCTCGTTGGGGGGCAAAGGCGAAAATCGCGCATCTCGAACAACGCTATCCGCAACTGCTCGCGGCGATTGGGCAACCGACGCATCCTCAACGCCTGTCCGAGTTAAGCATCCCCCCTAGCCAGACAGCCAGCTTAACCAGCAGCAGCCATAGCCCCAATATCTGGTTAGATTTTCCCACCGCGATCGAAGCCGCCCAAGCCATCTCCGAAGAAATTGAATTAGAGAAACTCTTAGCAACGTTAATGCAGATCGCGATCGCCAATGCTGGAGCGCAAAGCGGTCATTTAGTGTTATATCAAGACAATCAATGGGTGGCGATCGCCAAAGCCAATCGAGAAAGGGCCGAACAGTTAGACATTCGGCTCGATCAATACTCGAATCTTCCCCAGAGTTTAGTGTATTCGGTTGCGCGGACTCAAGAGACAGCCGTGTTTGACAACTTAAGTACAGTAGACCAATTTGCCGGCGATCGCTATCTGATTACCCACCAACCCAAATCCGTGTTATGTATGCCGATGAGTCGTCAAGGAAAACTCATCGGTATTTTGTACCTGGAAAATAACATCACTCTGGGTGCTTTTACCCGCGATCGGATTGAGATGCTCAAACTACTTGCCAGCCAAGCAGCGATCTCTCTAGAAAATGCTCGTCTGTATCAACAAACCGAACACTATTCCCACACCCTCAAAGCAGAGGTCGAGCGCAAAACTGAAGCGCTCAACCAAAAAGCTCAAACTTTAGAGGCAACCTTAGAACAGTTGCAACGCACTCAAGCACAACTTATTCATAGTGAGAAAATGTCCTCGCTCGGTCAATTGGTTGCTGGGATTGCTCATGAAATTAATAATCCAATTGGCTTTATTCGTGGCAATATTAATCATACCCAAAATTATATTCAAAACCTAATCGATTTGCTCGAACTGTATCAGCGCGAATATCCTCAAAGAAATGCGGATATTCAAGCAAAACATGAAGAATTAGACCTCGATTTTTTACTTGAGGATGTCACCAAAACCTTGCAATCGATGGAAGTGGGGAGCGATCGCATTCATCAAGTCGTTCTCAGCTTGCGAGACTTTTCTCGTTTAGATGAAGCTGAAATCAAAACCGTTGATATCCATAGTGGAATTAAAAGTGCGCTGTTGATTCTGCAACATCGATTTCAAAAAAATGAACGCCAACCCGAAATACAAGTCATTGAAAAGTATGGACAACTGCCAAAAATAACCTGCTATCCGAGTGAACTAAATCAAGTCTTTTTCAATATTATTAATAATGCGTTAGATGCGATTCAAGAGAATCCTCAACATAAGGCAACACCTGAAGTCCGAATTTGCACTGAAGCGATTGAAAACCATCAGATACGAATTACGATCTCGAATAATGGCAGTCCCCTTCCGGAAGCGATTCAAGACCGGATTTTTGACCCATTTTTTACGACTAAGCCTGTCGGTAGAGGCACAGGGTTAGGATTGTTTATCTGTTACTTCATTATTCAAAAACATGGGGGTACGATCGCCGTGCAATCACAATCGGCACAAGGAACAGCATTTGAAATTATTTTGCCCCAGAAGTGCGCGTAGATTGTTATATAGCAGAGAAAAGGAGAGTTGGGAAATTTTCTATTGCCATTCGTGCCTATTGCCTCAAACCATAACCTAACTATCCTAAGCAACTCTTTCTCTACTATAGGATTTCGCACTCAAAGGTACGGGTTTAGGAATGGCGATCGCTCATCAAATTATTGAGGAAAAACACGGAGGCACAATCGATTGCTATTCCCAAATCAGTAAAGGTACGGAATTTATGATTTCTCTTCCTTTAGACAATCCTGATGTGAAGAATTATGGATAAGGTTTAACCCCAAAGATACAGCTAAGGTTGCCTCGTTCATAAATTTTTCAGATTGATATAATAAACTAAAGAAAAATCTCTAAAATTAAGTCGTTTTAAAAAACTGCCATGGCTAGTCTCAGAACTCCCCTCCAGGGCTACGAAGTCATTGAACTGCTGCACTCTAGTTCCAGAACACTGGTTTATCGAGGACTACGCTTGGCTGATCATAATACGGTGATTATCAAATTGCTCAACTGTGAGTATCCAACCTTCAGCGAACTGGTCAATTTTCGCAATCAATACACCATTGCCAAAAATCTCGACTTGCCCGGAATTGTCAAACCCCTAGCCCTCGAACATTATGGCAAGGGTTTAGCATTAGTCATGGAAGACTTTGGGGGTATCGCACTTTCAGAATATATGGCCGAGCATCCCTTGAGTTTAGAAGAATTTTTTCAAGTGGCGCTCGCCCTGTGCCAAATTCTCGACGGACTATATTGCCATCGCGTCATCCACAAAGATATCAAACCCTCCAACATCCTGATTCATCCCCACAGCAAACAAATCAAACTCACCGACTTCTCGATTTCCTCACTCCTGCCCAGAGAAACTCAAGTTCTGCAAAATCCCAACATCTTAGAAGGAACCCTCGCTTATATTTCTCCCGAACAAACCGGACGGATGAATCGAGGAATCGACTACCGCAGCGACTTCTATTCCCTTGGGGTTACTTTCTACGAACTGTTAACCGGACAAGTTCCCTTTCTCTGCGACGATCCAATGGAACTGGTTCACGCTCATATTGCCAAAGCCCCTCCCTCCCTCATCATCCGCAGCAATGGGAGAATGCTCTGCAACCCTCCATGTCCAATCTCCCAGATCGTCATGAAACTGATGGCGAAGAATGCTGAAAACCGTTATCAGAGTATTTTGGGATTGAAATTTGACCTGGAAAAGTGTCAAAACCAATGGCAACAGAGGGGGAAAATCGAGCCTTTTGAGTTGGCACGCACAGATAGAAGCGATCGCTTTCTGATTCGTGAAAAACTCTACGGACGCGAAACCAACGTACAACGATTACTCGAAGCTTTCGATCGCATCGCCGCCCTAGGAACCACAGAAATGATGCTGGTGGCGGGATTTTCCGGCATTGGCAAAACGGCGGTCGTCAATGAGGTTCACAAGCCGATTGTCAAACAGCGGGGCTACTTTATCAAAGGGAAATTTGACCAGTTCAATCGTAATATTCCCTTCTCGGCTTTTGTCATCGCCTTCCGAGACTTGATGGGACAGTTACTGGGAGAATCGGATGCCGACTTAGCCCGCTGGAAGGCAAAAATCCTGGAAGCTGTGGGCAAAAACGGGCAAGTCCTCATTGATGTCATTCCTGAACTCGAACAACTTATCGGCAAACAACCACCTGTTCCCGAACTCTCTGGTAATGCGGGTCAAAATCGGTTTAACTTATTTCTGCAAAAGTTCATTGCTGTATTTGCGAAGTCAGAACATCCCCTGGTGATGTTTTTAGACGATCTACAATGGGCAGATTCCGCATCACTCAACCTCTTGAAGGTGTTGATGGGCGATCGCGATTCGGGTTACTTATTGTTGCTGGGAGCCTATCGAGATAACGAGGTCTTCCCCGCACATCCCTTGATGTTGAGTCTAACTGAACTGAAGAAAGAGCGAGCCGTTATTTCCTCCATGACTCTCAAACCCTTGGCTGTGAATCACATCAATCAATTAGTCGCCGAAACCCTCAGTTGTGGGGAACAACTGGCTCAACCCCTCACCGAATTGGTCTATCAAAAAACCCAAGGCAATCCATTTTTTACCACTCAGTTCCTAAAAGGGCTGCACGAAGATCGACTGATTGCCTTTAATCGCGACTCGGGCTATTGGCAATGCGATCTCGTCCGCGTGCGCGATGCCGCACTGACAGATGATGTGGTGGAATTCATGGCAGGGCGCTTGCAGAAATTACCACCAGCCACCCAGAAGGTCTTGAAATTAGCCGCCTGTATCGGCAATCAGTTCGATCTGGAGACCTTAGCAACCATCTGCGAAGAGCAAGAGGAAGAGGTCGCCGCGAATCTCTGGCGTGCCCTTCAAGAAGGACTGATTCTGCCGACCAATGAAGCCTATAAGTTTTTTCACGGTCATGGGGTAGACGATCAACCCAAGGATGTCGTATCGGTGGGTTATCGTTTCTTACACGATCGCGTCCAACAGGCTGCCTATTCTCTGATTCCAGAAGCGCAAAAACAAACGACTCACTACCATATCGGACAACTGCTGATGCAAAATCTTTCGTCCGAGACCAAAGAAAAGAAAATTTTTGCAATTGTCAATCAACTCAATTTCGGGACGCTATTTATCAGGGAGTGGACGGAGAAAGAAGAATTAGCCCGTTTGAATCTGAGCGCGGGGCGAAAAGCTAAAACTTCCACAGCTTATGCTGCCGCCGTTAAATATTTTTCCGTCGGTCGAGAGTTATTGGGAGCGCAGAGGTGGAATTGGGCTTACGAACTGACCTTAGCACTGTATCAAGAATCTGCCGAGGCTGCCTATTTGAATGCTGACTTTGAACAGATGGAGCAATTGTCCGCCGAAGTCTTGAAAAAGGCAAAAACATTGCTCGATAAAATTGATGTCTATATCACCCAAATTCAAAGCAATATTGCTCGGGTCAAACTCCTAGAAGCGATCCGAATTTCACTGATGGTACTGAACCTCATTGACGATCGCATTCAATTACCCGAACAACCCGATCGAGATGACTTTGAACGAGCATTGGTAGAGACGCGATCGCTGATCGGCGATCGGTCGGTTGCCGACTTTTTAAACTTACCCGAGATGGAAGATCCGTATCAATTAGCAGCCATCCGCATCTTATCGAGCGTTGCGCCTCCTGCCTACTTTGCCTTTCCCGCACTCTTCCCGTTAATTGTCATGAAGATGGTGCATCTATCCATCGAATTCGGCAATACCTCTGCCTCGGGTTTTGGATATACCATGTACGGCTTCATTCTTTGCGGTGTCGCGAACGACATCGAGTTGGGCTGCCAGTTTGGCGAACTGGCATTAGGTCTGATCGATAAATTAAACGTCAAGGGGACTGCCGCTCGGGTGTTACCCCTTGTCGGTCACTTGATTAAGCCTTGGCGAGAATTGATTGATGGCAACCGATATTTACTCCGTAAAGGGTATCAAGTGGGCTTAGAAACAGGGGATTTAGAATTTGCCGGATATTCGGCATCGTTCTATTGCTTTGACTCTATTTTTGTCGGCCAAGAATTAGAGAGTCTCGAAGGAGAGTTTTTCGCCTATAGCGAGGCGATCACTCAACTGAAACAAGAACACGTACTGCATCAGATTCATCTTTCGCGTCAGACGATCCTGAATTTATTGGGTCGCGCCGATAATCCTTGCGCTCTGATTGGAGAGGCTTACAATGAAACCGAGATGGTGCCGTTGCATGAGGAAGCCAATAATCGAACGACCCTGGCTTTTATGTACGTTGCCAAACTCAGCCTGTGTTACCTTTTTCAAGATTATGAACAGGCTGTAGAAAGTGCTGCCGGCGCTGAAAAATATCTAGATGGTGTGGTGGCCATGCTCTGTACGGTTTTGTTCTATTTCTATGATGCTCTGGTTAAAATTATTTTGGTTACCAAGACCAACAGCAGAAGCGAACAAAATCATCTTCTCGAGCAAATTGAAAGTCATCAAACTAAGATGAAATATTGGGCCGATAATGCGCCCATGAATTATCTACATAAATTCTATCTCGTAGAAGCAGAACGCAATCGAATTCTGGGTCAGAAAGCTGAAGCGATTGAAAATTACGATCGCGCCATTTCTGGAGCCAAAGCAAACGGGTACATTCAGGAAGAAGCCTTAGCCAAGGAACTGGCAGCGAAATTCTACCTCGACTGGGGCAAAGAAAAATTAGCCGCAGACTACATGCAAGATGCCTACTATTGTTACTCCTGTTGGGGAGCCAAAGCCAAAGTTGAAGATTTAGAACGACGCTATTCAGCCCTTCTCAAACCCATTCTTGAACTGCCAACCCCTAGCTTAATACCGACAACTTCCCTGAAAACCTTAACAGCAGGAACGATTTCCAAAACCACGACGGAAACCTCAGCCTTCTTGGATTTTGCCACCTTGATGAAAGCCTGTCGCACCCTCTCTGAGGACATCGATTTAGAGAGCGCGATCGCTAATTTAATGCAGGTGGTACGGGAAAATGCCGGTGCCGAAACCGTCGCCTTAATGATCTTTCAAGAAGGAGTCTTGATGCTAGTCGCTCGTGCAGTTGGAGAGGAGACGATCGCCATTAAACCCCTCCCTGTTGAAATCAGCAACGCCGTTCCTTTAAGTATTGTCAATAAAGTCAAGCGCAGCCAACACCCCTTACTGTTAGAAAATGCCAGCCAAGAAGTGGCTCTGGCTCGAGATACTTACATCCAACACTATCAACCCCAATCGATTCTCTGTCTTCCTTTAGTCGTTCGCGCAGCGTCTCTGAAAGAGAATCGCGCTCAACTGCGAGGCATTCTTTACCTAGAAAACAACCATTGTGCGGGCGCGTTTACCAACGATCGCATGGACATCCTCCAACTACTCTGCTCCCAAGCGGCGATTTCCCTGGAAAATGCTCGCTTGTATCGGCGATCGCAACAAATAGCTAACAATTTGCAACAAGTGCTAACGGACTTGCAGCAGACCCAACTTCAATTGGTGCAAAATGAAAAAATGGCCACCTTGGGAAGTCTCGTGGCTGGAATTGCCCACGAAATTAACAATCCCGTCAGCTTTATCGGAGGCAATATCAGCGCCGCACAAGAACATTTGCAAGATTTACTGGAAATTCTCGCGCTCTATCAAGACAATGCATCGATTCCCCCATCCATAGCTGAAGCGATTGAAGACCTCGCTCCTGAATTTATCGCTGAAGATTTTCCCCAACTGATTGCATCCATGCAAATCGGCTGCGATCGCATCGGTAATATCAGCACATCTTTGCGAACTTTCTCCCGCAAGGATACGGATACAAAAACAGAGTTTAATTTGCATGATGGCATCGATAGTACCCTGCTCATCTTAAAATATCGCCTCAAAGCGAATCAAAAACGTCCGGCTATGGAAATTATCACAAATTACGGCAAAATCCCGCAAGTCAAATGCTATCCAGGGCAAATCAATCAAGTGTTTATGAATCTGTTAGCGAATGGAATCGATGCTTTAGAAGAATGCAATCAGGGTAAAACATTTGAACAGATAGAACAAGACCCCAATCGGATTACAATTGAGACTCAATTGAGTGCGGATCGACAGACTGTGACGATCGCAATTGTCGATAATGGTACGGGGATGCCAGAAGAAGTAAAAAAACGCATCTTCGAGCAAGGATTTACAACTAAAGCAGTGGGCAAAGGGACGGGGTTAGGCATGGCGATTGCCCATCAAATTGTTGTTGAAAAACATGGTGGAGCGATCTCCTGTCGATCGGAACTCGGTCAAGGTACCGAATTTATCATTTCTGTGCCCGTAAATTAAGAGCGATCGCGATCGCACTCAGTTATCGAATTGATTGGATAGGATAAGCATAGTATTTATGATCTCTTATCATACCAAAGCAGTGACCACTCTTCCCGGCTATCAACTCGGACAGTGTCTTTACGAAGGCCCTCGCACCCTCGTTTATCAGGGTATGCGTCTTGGCGATGGCGCTTCAACGATCGTCAAAATTCTGCGGACTCCCCATCCGAGTTTTAACCAATTAGTGCAATTTCGCAATCAATATGCGATCGCCCGCCATCTGCAACATGCCAATATCGTCACTCCTCTAGCTCTAGAGAGCTACGGCAATGGCTACGCTCTCATTATGCCCGATTCCAAAGCCATGGCGCTGCATGATTATTGGCACAAATTCAATCCCAATTTAGAAGAGTTCTTCGTCATTTCCCTACAACTTGCCGATGCCCTACACTATCTCAGTCAAGAACAGATTATTCACAAAGATATCAAACCAGCCAACATCCTGATTTGCCCGCACAGCAAACAGATTAAATTAATCGATTTCAGTATTTCCAGCTTATTACCAAAAGAAACCCAAACCATTCAAACGCCTAACAGTTTAGAAGGAACCTTAGCGTATTTATCTCCAGAGCAAACCGGACGCATGAATCGAGGTATTGATTATCGCAGCGACTTCTATTCTCTGGGCGTAACCTTATACGAATTCCTGATCGGAAATCTACCCTTTAACAGTAACGATCCTTTAGAATTAATTCACGCTCATATCGCCCAAAATCCCGAACCGATTAGCACCTGGGTCTGTTTGGGAGGACAATTGTGTCCCGAACCACTTTCCGACATCATCTTAAAATTAATGGCGAAAAATGCCGAAGATCGCTATCAGAGTGCCTTGGGACTCAAATACGACCTGAAAAAATGTCTAAAAGAATATAAAAAAACAGGAAAGATCGCAGCATTTACTTTAGGAGAACGGGATTTGTGCGATCGCTTCCTGATCCCCGAAAAACTTTACGGACGAGAACACGAAGTTGAAACCCTACTCGAATCTTTCCATCGTGTCGCTACCGGCGAAAGCGAAATAATGCTAGTTGCCGGATTTTCTGGCATTGGTAAAACCGCCGTTATTAATGAAGTACATAAACCCATTGTCAAACAGCGTGGCTATTTTATCAAAGGCAAATTTGACCAATTCAACCGCAATATTCCGTTCTCTGCCTTTGTCCAAGCCTTCCGAGATTTTATGGGACGATTACTGAGAGAATCCGATTCTGCATTAGCTCACTGGAAACGGAAAATCCTGGAAGCGATCGGCGAAAATGGCCGAGTTCTCATTGATGTCATTCCCGAACTCGAGCGCATTATTGGAGTGCAGCCTCCCGTTCCAGAACTCTCCGGTAGTGCTGCCCAAAATCGCTTTAACCTCCTCTTAGAAAAATTTATCGCCGTCTTCACCACCAAAGAACATCCTTTAACCCTATTTCTCGATGACTTGCAATGGGCAGACTCCGCCTCATTAAATTTACTCAAAGTCTTGATGGTAGACCGCCAAACGGGATATTTACTCCTCTTGGGAGCCTATCGAGATAATGAGGTCTTCCCGGCTCATCCCTTGATGTTAACTTTGGCCGAGTTACAGAAACAACAGACAACAATTTCGACCATTACGCTAACTCCTTTATCAATTCCTCACATTAACCAATTAGTTGCAGAAACGCTCAGTTGCTCGATAGAGTTAGCTGCTCCGCTAACTCATTTAATCTATCAAAATACAAAAGGAAATCCTTTCTTTACTACTCAACTTTTAAAAGGATTATATGAGGATGCATTAATTGAATTTGATCGAAATATTGGATATTGGCAATGCGATTTAGTCAAGGTACAAGATGCAGCTCTAACTGAGGATGTCGTTGAATTTATGGCTCGGCGATTGTACAAGTTGCCAAAAGAGAGCCAAAATGTCTTGAAATTAGCAGCTTGTATTGGCAATCGGTTCGATCTAGAGACCTTAAGTATCATTTGCAAAACAGCTTTTGAAGAGGTGGCAGCAGCTTTGTGGGGAGCTTTGCGAGAAGGATTGATTTTACCGCAGAGCGACGCTTACAAGTTTTTCCAAGACTGGAAAAATGGTACAGAAAAATCCGATACAGTTACCGTCAATTATCGCTTCTTACACGATCGCGTTCAACAAGCAGCTTATTCTCTGATTCCTCCCGAACACCAATCATTGACTCATTACGATATCGGCTATATTTTACTCGACAAACTTTCAAGTTCCGAGAGAGAAGAATCGATTTTTGATATCGTCGGTCATCTCAATTTGGGGATCGAGTTAATCACCCAAGAATCGCAAAAAAACGAACTAGCTCGCTTAAACTTAATCGCCGGACAGAAAGCAAAACATGCTACAGCTTATGGCTCGGCATTTAAGTACTTAAAACAAGGAATTGACTTACTCCCCGCCCATCCTTGGGATAGTCTCCATCAATTAACCCTAAATTTGCACTGCGAAGCGATGCAGAGTGGATACTTAAGTGGCAATATTAGCGAATCTGAAACGTTAGGCGAGATCGTTCTGCAACAAGTCCAGGATCAACTCGATGCGATCGAAGTTTACGAGACTAAAATTCAAATTTATATTACCAGTCGGCAGACAGCACAAGCCATTGATATGGGCTTAGATGCTTTGGCGATGATGGGGATGTCTTTGGATGATATTACCCATAGCGACAAGAATGCAATCGCCTTACCTGCCATTGATACAGTTCCTGACTTATTAAAAGCAACAGATCCGTATTATTTAGCTAAAATGCGGATTTTGACTGCCATTACTTCAGCCGCTTTAATTTCTCGCCCCGATCTCTTGTTTGACATTGTCAGCATCCAAGTTCTGCTTTGTCAGGATAATGGTTATTCTGCCTTAGCTGCCTTTACCTATAGTTGGTATGGCGCTCTTCTCTGTACCCACTCTAGCGCGATCGATCGCGGATATCAATCCGGTCAATTAGCGATCGCCTTATTAGAACGCTTTCAAGAACAAGCTCGCGTCGAAAAATGCAGTATTTATAATATGGTTTATACCTTTATCATCCCTTGGAAGCAACACGCCAGAGATGGTTTATCGTATTTATTAGAAGGGAGTCAAAATGGATTAGATGTTGGCGATTTTGTCTATGCCAGTTATTGCCTCGAAAATTATTGTGCTTATCTCTTTTTAACTGGGGGAGAGCTGCAAGCAGTCAGCGAACAACAATCTCTCTATATTGAATTGATGCAAAAAATCAAAAATGACTATGCTGCCAATAATATGAGTGTTTGGCGACAACTGAGCGCCAATTTACTGGGACAATCAACACCGATTACACGTCTCGATGGAGAGTATTTAGATGAGACAACTGTAGAGCAAAATTGGCAAGAATCTCAGTTGGGTTGGTCTCTCTTTAACCTCTATTTAGCGCAGACTATGTTATTGTACTCTTTTGGCTACTGGACTGAAGCTATTACTAAGGCAGAACTCGCCCAGAAATATGCAATCTCTGTCGGCGCTTGGATGCCGATCGCTATTCACAATTTTTATTATTCTTTAGCGTTGTTAGCAAGCTGTTCGGATGCGTCACCGCCATACCAAGATATTCTACTTTTAGTCGAAATTCAGCAGAATACCTTACGTGAATGGGCGCAACATGCGCCGATGAATTACCAGCATAAATGGGATTTAGTCGAAGCAGAACGGCAGCGCGTTTTAGGGAATAAAGCCGAAGCTATGGACTTCTACGATCGAGCAATTGCTGGGGCAAAAGAAAACAAATATTTGCCAGAAGAAGCGATCGCAAATGAACGAGCAGCTCTTTTTTATCTCGACTGGAATAAAGAAAAAGTTTCTGCTAGCTATATGCAAGAAGCTTATTATTGCTATTCTCGTTGGGGCAGTAAAGCCAAAATCGAGGCTCTCGAACAAGACTACCCGTACTTACTTACTCCTATTCTCAACCAACCCAAACTCAGTTTAACTACGAATGTAACTATCAGTACAGTTAATGAACTAACGGTTTCTAAAAATACCACAGAAGCGGGAAATTTACTGGATTTAACAACTCTGATGAAAGCTTCACGTACGCTCTCCCAGGAAATCGAATTAGATTGCTTGCTCTCGACTCTAATGAATATTGTCATCGAGAATGCGGGAGCAACTAAAGGTGCATTATTATTAACCCATGAAACTGACTTGATGATAGAAGCGATCGCCATTCGTTCCAATGCGAATAACGCTCTGCAACTCGATTCCTTACATCAATCGATTCCCCTAGAAAACTATCCCGATTTACCTGAAGGATTGATTAATTACGTTAGACGGACTGCAAAAACTATTCTCTTAGAGGCGAAAACCGCACAAAGTCAATTTGCTACCGATCGCTATTTCCTGGATTCTCCTCCTCAAAGTTTGCTCTGTTTTCCGCTCTTGGAACGAGGGAAATTTATCGGCGTACTTTACTTGGAAAATAGCTGTACTGCCGATGCCTTTAATCGCGATCGGATCGAAGTTTTAGATATGCTCTGCGCTCAAGCCGCAATTTCCCTAGAAAATGCCAGACTATATCAGCAATCGCAGCACGCCTTCCAGGAGTTGAAAAATGCTCAATTGCAATTAATTCAAAATGAAAAAATGGTGACTTTGGGGAATTTAGTTGCTGGAGTTGCTCACGAAATCAATAATCCAGTGAGTTTTATCAGTGGAAATATTAGTGCAGCTCGGGAATATTTGCAGGATTTGCTTGATGGACTTTCTTTATATCAAAATAACGCCGATATCCCCAGTGAGATTGCAACAAAAATTAAAGATCTAGATTTGGAGTTTGTGGTAGAAGATTTTCCCAAACTCATGACATCCATGCAAACGGGATGCGATCGCATTCATAATATCAGCACTTCCTTGCGCACCTTTTCCCGGACAGACACTGTCAGCAAAACGGAATTCGATCTCCATGACGGTATAGATAGTACCCTATTAATCTTAAAATATCGCCTCAAAGATAACGACGAGCGTCCTGCTATTGAAATCATTAAAAAATACGGCGCGATCGTACCCGTTCAGTGCTATCCTGGGCAACTCAATCAAGTATTCATGAATCTGCTCGCTAATGCCATCGATGCCTTGGAAGAAAGGAATGAAGTTCAAACATTTACGGAGATTGAAAAACAAACTAATCAGATTACAATTGAAACTCAATTAAGTGACGATAAAAGTCAGGTTATTGTCAAAGTTATTGATAATGGTACGGGGATGCCAGAATCTGTACAATCTCAAATATTCGAGCAAGGATTTACGACGAAAGCAGTGGGTAAAGGTACGGGATTGGGAATGGCGATCGCCCATCAAATTGTTGTCGAAAAACATAGTGGACAGATCGCCTGTCGATCGGAACTTGGAAAGGGTACAGAATTTATCATTTCTGTACCGGTGAATTAAGCGAGTAAATTAAGAACGATTGCAACGATTGCATTGACGTATACAACGGATTGGATAAGATAGTTGTAAAATATGTTATCTCTCATCAGACTAAAGCAGTGACAACTCTTCCTGGCTATCAACTCGGACAGTGTCTCTACGAAGGTCCTCGCACCCTCGTTTATCAAGGTATGCGCCTTGGCGATCGCGCCTCAGCGATCGTCAAAATCCTGCGGACTCCCCATCCCAGCTTTAGCCAATTAGTACAATTTCGCAACCAATATGCGATCGCCCGCCATCTGCAACATGCCCATATCCTCACTCCTCTAGCTCTAGAGCGCTACGGCAACGGCTATGCCCTGATTATGCCCGATTCCGGAGCCATAGCTTTGAGTGATTATTGGCAGCAGTTCGCCCCTAATCTGGAAAGATTTTTGGCGATCGCCCTGCAACTCGCTGATGCTCTACACTATCTCAGTCAAGAACAGATTATTCATAAAGATATCAAACCCGCCAATATTCTGATTCACCCGGAAACCCGACAAGTCAAATTAATCGACTTTAGCATTTCAACCCTACTGCCCAAAGAAAGCCAAACGATTCAAACTGCCAATACCTTAGAAGGAACCTTAGCCTATTTATCGCCGGAACAAACCGGACGCATGAATCGAGGGATTGATTATCGCAGCGATTTTTATTCCCTGGGAATAACATTGTACGAGCTATTAACGGGAACAGTTCCGTTTGCGAGCGACGATCCTTTAGAACTGATTCACGCTCATATTGCCCAAAATCCCCAACCGCTTGCGAGCGATCGTATTCCCGCAGTCGTTTCAGACATCGTCTTAAGGTTAATTGCCAAAAATGCCGAACAGAGATATCAGAGTGCCTTGGGACTCAAACACGATCTAGAGAAGTGTCTTGGGCAATATCGAGAAACGGGAACGATAGATCGATTTGAATTGGGAGAGCACGATCGCAGCGATCGCTTCCTGATTCCCGAAAAACTCTACGGACGAGAACAAGAAGTTCAAACTCTACTAGAAGCCTTTGAGAGAGTCGTAGCAGGCAACTGTGAAATCCTGCTGGTAGCTGGATTTTCCGGCATCGGTAAAACCGCCGTCGTCAACGAAGTTCACAAACCTATTGTCCGACAACAGGGCTATTTCATCAAAGGGAAATTCGACCAATTGAATCGCAATATCCCCTTCTCCGCTTTCGCGATCGCCTTTCGAGACTTAATGGAGCAATTGCTCGGAGAAAGCGATGCACAATTGCAAGAGTGGAAAGAAAAGATCTTAGCAGCAGTGGGAGAGAACGGGCAAGTCCTCATTGATGTCATTCCCGAACTCAAACGCATTATCGGGACACAACCTCCCGTTCCTGAACTCTCCGGCAGTGCTGCCCAGAATCGCTTTAACCTCCTGTTTGAAAAATTGATCGCCGTCTTCACCACCAAAGAGCATCCCTTAACCCTATTTCTTGATGACTTGCAATGGGCAGACTCGGCATCGTTAAATTTGTTGAAAGTGTTGATGGGAGAAAGTCGGACAGGATACTTGCTTCTGTTGGGAGCCTATCGAGATAATGAAGTGTTTCCGGCTCATCCGTTGATGTTGTCTTTAGGGGAATTAGAGAAGCAACAGACAACAATTTCGACCATTATTCTAGCGCCCTTGTCAGTCAGTCATATCAATCAATTGGTGGCACAAACTCTTAGTTGTACGGTGGAATTAGCTGCACCTTTAACCCATTTAATTTATCAAAAGACGAAAGGAAATCCCTTCTTTACTACTCAATTTTTACAAGGATTGCATGAAGAGGGGTTGATTGCGTTTAATGATAATTTGGGATATTGGGAATGCGATTTAGTGAAAGTGCGAGATGCCGCCCTCACGGATGATGTGGTGGAATTTATAGCCGGACGGTTGTATAAGTTGCCGGAAGCCACCCAAAACATCCTCAAATTAGCCGCCTGCATAGGCAATCAATTCGACTTAGAGACCTTAGCGATTATCTGCGAAAAGCGATCGGAGGAAGCCGCTGCCGATTTGTGGACTGCCTTGCGAGAAGGGTTGGTTTTACCTCAGAGCCAAGCCTACAAGTTTTTTCAAGGAGAGGAAAAAGAGGAAGAAAAAGCGGAGGGTATAAAGGTGAGTTATCGCTTCTTGCACGATCGCGTTCAACAAGCCGCCTATTCCTTGATTCCCGAAAATCAAAAAGTACGAACTCACTTCAATATTGGTCAGCTCTTACTCAAGACTATCGACCCATCTCAACGGGAAAACTATGTCTTTGATATGGTTCGTCATTTGAATCTTAGTATAGAGTTTATTGACCAACAAAATCAACGATATGAACTGGCTGAATTAAACTTAATCGCTGGGAAAAAAGCCAAGTCTTGCACCGCAAATACGGCAGCCTTTGAGTACCTCAACATTGGACTCAGTTTATTGGCAGATAATGCTTGGCAAGCGGAGTACGAACTGACGCTAAACTTACATTTAGAAGCAACAGAAGCGAGCTATCTCAAGAGTGACTTTGAAAACATGGAGCGGTTGGGACAAATCGCGATCGATCGCGCCCGCACTCTCCTCGATCGGATTAAGGTGTACGAAACACAACTTCAGGCGTATTCAGTTCAGAACCGATTTATTGACGGCATTGACACGGGGTTACGATGCTTGAAGCTACTCGGAATAGATTTTCCCGATAATCCCGACCTAGCAGAAATTGGATCGTGGTTGGCGCGAACTCAAGCCGCTCTAGAGCCATTTACCTCAGAAGAATTACTCAATCGTTCTGAGATGAAGGAACCACAAATACTCTCGGCGATGCGGATTTTATCGCGCTTGATTCCGTTAAGTTATTTTGGTCGCCCGAGTTTATTTCCTATCATTGCTTGTCAGGGAATACTACTCTCATTAGAATATGGAAATGCTCTCGATACACCAGTATCCTACGTCAACTATGCTTTGGTTTTATGCAATCCCGGTGTTGATGATTTTCGTCAAGCTTACGAATATGGTAAAATTGCCCAGCAAATTATTGAGCAACAAAATAATACTCTCTGTTATGTTCTGGTATGCAATAACTTTTATGCTCATGTCTCGTTTTGGCGATCGCATTTTCGCGATGGCATATCCCCTCTAGGGGAAGCTTATCAAAAGGGCATAGAAGTGGGAGAGTTAGAGTATGCAACTTATGCCCTGACTAACCGACTGCTCCTAGCTTATTGTTCCGGGATGGAACTCGATATTCTGAAATTAGAACTAGAGAAAGCGATTGAATTTTCTCGCTCGATTCGCTTTGAAGGTACGGGGATTTATACGGCTTGCATTTTACAACTCGTTTTTAACTTGATTAGTAATGTAGAAAATCCTTGTTCTTTGCAAGGAGAGTTTTATGACGAACAAGGAGCAATTGACTGTTTCAAAAAGAGCAATAGTTTGGTGGGATTATCCGTTCATCATTTTAGTAAATTGCAACTGACTTATCTCTTTGGAAATATTGCAGAAGCTAGATATTTTGTTTCGGAAGCACAGACGTATTTAGATGCGGTTGGGGGCTATTTGTTTTTACCCAATTTTGCCTTTTTAGGAGGTTTGACTTATCTGGCATCAGTGGAATTAGCAGAAGGTGCAGAGAAAGAAACCTATTGGGAATGCAGCGAACATTGGAGTAAGCGTCTCAAAGCTTGGGCAGAAAATGCTCCCATGAACTACCAGCATAAATCTGATTTACTCGAGGCAGAACGGTATCGGCTTTTAGGAGAGCACTTGAGAGCGATGGAACTCTACGACTTGGCCATAGCTGGAGCGAGAGAAAATGGCTACATCCAAGAAGAAGCCCTAGCCAACGAACTAACTGCCAAATTCTGCCTAGACTGGGGTAAAGAAAAATATGCGGCCCTTCATATGCAGGAAGCCTACTACTGCTACGCCCGCTGGGGTGCCAAAGCCAAAACCGACCAACTCGAAGCAAAATATCCCCAACTGCTTTCCTCTATTCTGCAACAGCCCCACTTGCAGTTTACAAGCGGTCAAACCGCGACTTACACTTTGACGCAAACGGCAGGTACGACTAGCAGCAAGATCGGTTCGATGCTCGATTGGGCAACGGCGATGAAAGCGGCTCAATTGCTATCGAGCGAAATTAACCTGGACAAACTGGTCTCGGCTTTGATGAAAGCAGTGATGGAAAATGCCGGAGCAGATAGCGGCATTCTGCTGCTGCGACAACCCGAAAGTTGGCAGGTTGTAGCCCGATATTCAAAAGAAGGCTCTGATTTGCATTCAAACCCCGCAACGGACGATCGCTCTATTCCCACAAGTGTTATTAATAAAGTCAAACGCAACCAACAACCAATTATTGTTAACGACTTTCCTCGGGATACGCAGTTTGCAGGTGACCCCTATTTGCTGCAAGGACAACCCCTTAGTTTTCTGTGCGCGCCCATCCTCAATCAAGGCAAACTCGTTGGCATCCTGTATCTGGAAAACCATTTGGCGGTGGGAGCTTTTACGGGAGATCGCGTGGAACTGCTCAATCTGCTCTGTTCCCAAGCCGCTATCTCTCTGGAAAATGCCCGTCTCTACCAACAATCCCAAGACTATGCCCAGAAGCTCGAACAATCTCTTGAAGACCTGCAACAAACCCAACTGCAATTGGTGCAAAGCGAGAAAATGTCGGCTTTAGGCAATTTGATGGCAGGAGTAGCCCACGAAATTAATAATCCCGTAGGATTTATTGCTGGAAATATAGACCCAGCGCGAGATTATGTGCAAGACTTGTTGGGATTAATAGACCTTTATCAGCAAGAATATCCAGAGCCAAGTGAAGCAATAGAAGAAGAACTAGAAGCAATAGATTTGGACTTTCTGCGCTCGGACTTACCGCAACTAATTTCCTCGATGCAGGAAGGAACCGATCGCATCAGGCACATCAGCAATTCTTTACGAACCTTTTCGCGCACAGATAAGGAGTATAAAGTCCTGTTTAACTTGCATGAAGGTCTCGAGAGCACATTGCTGATTCTCAAACATCGCCTGAAAGCCAACGAGGAGCGTCCAGCGATTGAAATTGTCAAAAACTATGGACAATTGCCACAAGTGCAATGTTTTCCGGGACAACTCAACCAAGTGTTTATGAATCTGATTGCCAATGCTATTGATGCCCTAGATGAGGGTAACCAGGGACGCAGTTTTGATGAGATTGCCAATCAGATTAAGATTACTACCTCAGCAACGGCAGAAGAGGTCACCATTCGCATTGCCGATAATGGCATGGGGATGCCAGAAGAG
>NZ_JAGHZH010000080.1:0-33312 GCF_017746885.1 Roseofilum sp. SBFL
ACTCAATGGTCGCGATCGCATAACTATAGCATCAGGTTAGAGGGTTACTTGCCCAAAAAATCGCTGGATTTTTTCGCCATCTTTTAACGGCTCAAAGCCAAGTGTAGCCTTAGATTCAAGCCTGTTGTCACCCCCTGAGCTCTGGACTGCAAACAGAAAATTGGCGGAAATCTTAGCACATGGAGATGATGTCTAGCCTGGAGATCGCTCGAATCGTCACCAGTGGGCAAGCTACAGTGAGTAACAATTGATCGGTATTAAAGATCGAGTGGGTATCGCACCCTGGGGGAGGCAGAAGCATTATGGACGCAAATCAAGGATATCGCATAGCCGAAGAGCGGATAGCTGCAGCACAGTAGGAAGAGGCAACCGAGCTAGATTTGAGTAATTTGGGGTTAACGGAAGTGCCGGAGGCGATCGCTCAACTGACTCATTTGCAGGGGCTTGAACTCGATAACAATCCCCTCAACCTCGAACTGAGTGCCAGCTACGAACAAGGTCTCGATTGGTACAAATGCGTACTATAGAGACAAGGCATACCTTGTCTCTACTATGATGGGGATTGTAGCATTCTTTTTTAGATTTGATATAACCCACTCATTGGCTACGATATAATAACTCTCATTGTTGCTTCATCCCCGATCGCCTTATGTCTTTCGTAGGATTACATATTCACACCGACTATAGCTTACTTGATGGTGCGTCTCAAATCAGCCAATTGGTCGGCAAAGCGCAGGAATTGGACATGCCGGCGATCGCCATTACCGATCATGGAGTCATGTATGGAGCCATTGAGTTAATTAAAGCCTGTCGAAACAGTTCGGTGAAACCCATTATTGGCAATGAAATGTATATCATTAATGGGGATATTGAGACCCAATATAAGAAAATAAAGAAATACCACCAATTAGTCTTAACAAAAAACACGCAAGGCTATAAAAACTTAGTCAAATTAACCACAGAATCCAATCTCAAAGGAATTCAAGGAAAAGGAATTTTTTCCCGTCCTTGCATTAACAAAAAACTCCTAGAAAAATATCACGAAGGTCTAATTTTAACCAGTGGCTGTTTAGGCAGTGAAATTCCCCAGCTCATTCTTGCAGGAGACCTAGAAAAAGCGCGAGAAGTGGCTAAATGGTATCAGAACTTATTCCAGAATGATTATTATCTAGAAATTCAAGACCATGGATCGAAAGAAGACCGAATTGTCAATATCGAATTGATGAAAATTGGTCAAGAATTAGGGATTAAACTGGTTGCCACCAATGACTCCCACTTCATTTCCTGTTATGATACCGAAGCCCATGACGCGCTCCTGTGCATCAATACCGCTAGTTTAATTACCGATCAAAAGCGGATGCGCTATAGCGGCACAGAGTATTTAAAAAACGCTGAGGAAATGGCGAAGCTATTCCGGGATCATCTTCCGGAGCAGGTAATTCAGGAGGCGATCGCCAATACCCTAGAAGTTGCTGAAAAAGTACAACCCTACCAAGGAGTTCTCGGAGAACCCCGCATCCCCGATTATCCCATTCCCAAGGATCACACCCCCGACACCTATGTAGAAAAACAATCCTGGGATGGACTCCTAGAGCGCTTAAACCTCAAAAGTCGAGACGAACTTAAACCCGCTTATAAAGAGCGACTGGAATACGAACTCAAAATGCTCCAGCGCATGGGATTTTCCACCTATTTTCTAGTGGTTTGGGATTATATAAAATTTGCCAGAGATCGTAACATTCCTGTTGGTCCTGGTCGTGGCTCGGCTGCCGGTTCATTAGTCGCTTATGCCTTAAGAATCACCAACATTGATCCCGTTCACCATGGACTTTTATTCGAGCGATTTTTGAATCCAGAACGGAAATCCATGCCCGATATTGATACTGATTTTTGCATTGAACGTCGAGATGAAGTGATTGAATATGTTACAGAAAAATATGGTAAAGAACGGGTCGCGCAAATCATCACGTTTAACCGCATGACCTCGAAAGCAGTGCTTAAAGATGTGGCGCGAGTTTTAGCCATTCCCTATTCAGATGCGGATCAAATGGCGAAAATGATCCCCGTTTCTCGGGGAAAACCAACTAAATTAAAAATCATGGTTTCTGATGAAACGCCGGCACCGGAATTTAAGCAAAAATATGATACCGATCTAAATGTGCGGCGCTGGATAGACATGGCGATGAGAATTGAAGGAACCAACAAAACCTTTGGGGTTCATGCTGCGGGTGTGGTGATTTCTAAAGAACCCTTAGATGAAATTGTTCCTCTCCAGAGAAACAATGATGGAGCCGTAATTACCCAATATTCCATGGAAGATATTGAGTCCTTGGGCTTGCTGAAAATGGACTTTCTAGGATTGAAAAATCTGACCACGATTCAAAAGGCATTAGAATATATTGAACAGGATTATGGTTTGAAAATTGATCCCTACGATATCCCCGCTGATGAACGGAGAGCGCAAGAAACTTATGTGCGCCTCAAGAAATTACCCAAAGATGTGCATAAAACGTATAAAGTTCTGGAAAAAGGAGATTTAGAAGGAATTTTTCAATTGGAATCTTCTGGGATGAAGCAAGTGGTTCGCGAGCTAAAACCCTCCTGTATTGAAGATATTTCCTCTATCCTCGCTCTCTATCGACCGGGTCCCCTAGATGCAGGTCTAATTCCGAAATTTATTGGCCGGAAACATGGAACAGAAAAAATTGTTTATGAACATGAAATGTTAGAACCCATCTTGAATGAAACCTATGCGGTTTTAGTGTATCAAGAACAGATCATGAAAGTGGCTCAGGATTTAGCCGGATATTCTCTAGGGGAAGCGGATTTGCTGCGCCGAGCGATGGGTAAAAAGAAAGTGGCAGAAATGCAGAAGCATCGCAATATTTTTATCGATGGTTCGGCAAAAAATGGGATTGATAAAAGCATTGCAGAAAGTTTATTCGATCAGATGGTTTTGTTTGCGGAATATTGCTTTAATAAATCCCATTCTACAGCCTATGCCTATGTTACCTACCAGACGGCTTATCTAAAAGCCAATTACCCAGTAGAATATATGGCTGCTTTATTGACTTCTAATAGTGGCGATCAGGATAAAGTCGGTAAGTATATCGCTAATTGTCGGGAAATGAGGATAGGGATTGAATCCCCGGATATTAATCGATCGGGGGTTGAATTTACACCCACTCAAAACAAAACGATTTTATTTGGCTTATCAGCAGTCAAAAATTTAGGACAAGGAGCGATTGATTGTATCTTAAGAGCAAGAGAAGAAGGGGAATTTAAAGCATTAGCGGATTTATGCGATCGCGTGGATTTACGAACGGTCAATAACCGCGCCTTAGAATCTCTGATTAAATGCGGTGCTTTTGATGCTTTTGATGAGAATCGCGCCCAACTTTTAGCGGATTTAGAAAAGATTGTTCCCTGGGCCCAGAGTCGGGCGAAAGACCGGGACAGTGGCCCCAATTTGTTTGATATGTTGGGCAATACTCCTTTTAGCAGTCAAAATACCAATGGTCGCGCCCACGAAGTCGCCCCAAAAGCCGATTCTGTATCGGAAATGACTTTAGCTGAAAAGCTACAAATGGAAAAAGAATTGCTCGGCTTTTATGTGTCCGAACATCCTCTTAGTTCTGTTACTCAGTTTGTGCAAAATTTAGATCCACAACCGATTCCTCTCTCCCAGTTAGAGTCCGCTCCCAAGCGCAAGTCGATTAAAGTGGTGGCGATAATTACAGAGATTAAGGAAATTACTACTAAATCCGGTAAATTAATGGTAATTCTGAACCTAGAAGACTTAAATACAAAAGGAGAAGCCAAGGTTTGGGGGGATGATTACGAACGAGTGAAAGGGAATTTAGGGACTGAAGTTCCAGTGATTTTAACGGGAAAAGTGAGCTGCTGGAACGATCAAACTCAGCTTACGGTTAGTGATGCCCAGAAGATAAATTTAGAGGAAATTCAACAGCCGATAGAAAGTGAACCGGAATCACTTGTCGATTGGATAGAGTCCAAGTCTGTATCCGAGCCTGCAACTGTAGAAATGCTCGAAAATCATCCGCCCAAAGTTGAGAGTAAACCTTTTGAAGTTGTCTCTCCACCTGCTGCGCCAGAGGTTCCCCAAGATGAGTGGGTTGTGATTAGCCTTTCCTTAGAAGAAGCCTCTCAAGAGGTGGTCAAAAATCGGCTGAAACTATGGTTGGGAGAGTATTCTGGACAAACGAATACCAAAACTTATCCGGTTCTGATTGTGATTCAAGGCGATCGCTTTGGATTTTCGCAAGGGGTGCAACTGCCCCTAAAATGGCATATTCAAGATCCAGAGGGTTTGGTGGAACAACTACGCAAACAACAAGTTGCTGCTGAGTTTAAACCTTTAGAATTGGAAAACTTGCGGGTGTAATATCAATTCAACGTTAAAGTCTTGGTTGTTTATCGACTGTACTAGGGCGGGTTTACTCAGGTTATTGATGGTTTTCCAAGATCTTGGAAAACCCGCCCCTACAATTGGATCAACTATCAGAGGTTTGAGGAAGTTTAGATTTAACGGCTTGATAAAATCCCACCACGATTAAAATATTGGAGATACTTAAGAATATTTCCGCGCCACCATGGAGCCAGTCTACATTGGCTAGGGCTTCATGATAAACGACTTGGGCATAAATACCGGCGGGAATAGTTACGCCGACAAATACTAAGGTCATATAAAAGCCAATGAGGGCTAACCGGGGCATTTGTCCAGAGCGGGTAATAAACCATAAAAATCCCAAGTAGGGAAATAAAGAGAGTGCAAATAGGATATCTTTGGACATGGTTATCTGATGCAGGAATTAAACGGGAGTTTTAAGCTTGAGATTGGGTTTGTCGCCAGAGGAGCCAACCGGCAGCGCAGAGGGTACAATTGCCAATAACGGTCATGGCGGCTTGTAGGGTAACAATCCATTCTAGGTTAGGATCGTTATCGAAGAAATGCCAGGTACAGGCAGACATGGCACTGATGAGAGCCGGAATCATGGCGAGGGAAAACCACGCCCAACGGCGATCGCTGGTTAATTCTCCATAACGCCAAATTAGCCAAATGGCCATAATCCACTCAATCACACTCGAAACATGAATCACCCAAGTGGGGATCGACAGTACATTCATAAATCGGCTTAATCCAAAACGCCAGACCTTATTTTACCTTGATGGGGGAATGGGGCGTGGGAAGGTCGTAGCTAGAGTCTCCTAATTTTGCTGAGTCAATCGAGAAACGGTATTCTTAAACAGAGGATTACAGCGCAAAGCACTGTTATGAGGGACACTATTGAACCCTCAAAGCTATGTACCAAAAGCCTATTCCCTATTCCCTATTTCCTATTCCCTAGCGCTTTGCGCTATATCTAAACTGTTTCTCCAAGAAAGTTTCAGCACTTGCGCGGTCTGCCAGTTCTCCATCTAACGTCATCTCTAGGAGTTTATCCAAGATCGCCTTGAATTGACGACCCGGTTTATAGCCCAACTGCTTTAAGTCATTGCCATTTAAAATCGGCTTCACTTGCGCTAGTTTCCACAAATACAACCAGATCTTTCGCCGCAAAAGTCTAGGACTCTGCACCATGACTAAAATTAAGGTAGAAAAGCGATAAGGCTGGAGAGCGTTAGCAATCGTGCTGGGGAGTTCGCAGGTTGGTAAAAGAGAGAAAATTGTGGTTTTTGCGGCCTCTAAATTCTTTAATCGTTCGATACTTTCTGCTGGAAGTTGAAACCCGGAAGCGACCCAATAGCGGTATTCTGGAGCAAGATAGGCAATCATCACTTCAAGCAACAGTTGCCAGGGAGGGCACAGTCCAGAGGGATTAAACCGGCGTAAACATCGATCAACGAGCTTCAGTTGCTTCCACAGTTCTGGAGTCAGTTCTAAACTAGAGTGAATACACTTGAGTGCGTCTAGATTGCCCAGGAGTTGAATGGCTCTTTTCCAATAGGGTGCTTCTAAGATATACTTCAGCTCATTTTTAAGCCGAGTTTGCAGGGCAGGCGCTCGATTATTTTCTGCTACAGAAAGATCGTACACCCCACTGGCGATCGCATAACGAATATAGCCTTCCGTTTGTCCTTCTAACCGAAACCCCAACCGCACAGCAAATCGCACAGCTCGATAAATGCGGGTCGGATCTTCAATAAAGCTATTGGCGTGTAATACCCGGATCAACTGAGCCTCTAAGTCTAAAATACCACCAAAAAAATCTAACACTTCACCAATGCGCGGAGGCGTAAGGCGCAAAGCTAGAGCATTAATTGTGAAGTCTCTACGGTATAAATCTTGTCGGATTGAACTGGCTTCCACTTCTGGATTCGCAGCCGGATAGGGATAGAACTCAGTTCTAGCCGTAGCAATATCGATCCAAAGATTATCTAATTCTGAGTGTTTGTGCCAAAGTAGGGCGGCGGTTTGAAATTTTCCGTGAATTTGCAATCGAGCGCCCGGATAGTGTTGCTGTAAGACTTTCGCTAACTCGACTCCAGCCCCCGGTTGGGCAGCGCGATGATAACCATCGACGACTAAATCCACATCCTGGAGATTGATGACTTTCTCCGCATCTGCCAGTAATAAATCCCGTACTCCGCCCCCAACTAAATATAAATGCCAGCCTCTTTGCTCGGCCGCTAGGGCAGCTTGCCGCAAAAGATCCTGTAAGGGCCCGGTCAGACTCTCCTGTAGCATTTGCTTCATTGTTTCTGGCAAATAGCAGGACTTGAGCCGATTGAGTTGTATGTTCGCTCCTACTGGCTGTCCCGTTTCCTGAAGATGGAACTGGCGTAACACATCACTACGGGTGACAATGCCTACCAAGTTTCCGTCCTCTAATACGGGCAAGCGACCGATATCATAAGTAACCATCAATGACTCAATTTCCGGCAGTTGGGTCTCTGGGGTAATGGTTTTCAGATGGGGAGTCATGTAGCCCTTTACGGGAGCGTGGGAAAAGCCGTGATGGAGGGCAATATCGAGGTCGCGACGGGAAATAATCCCCACTAATTCCCCTTGGTGATTAACGACAGATAACCCAGAATGACCATAGCGTAACAGAATTCGTTGGGCTTGGGCGATCGCCGTTTCTGGTAGAATCGTTCGCACCGGTGAGGACATCAATTCCCGTGCCGTCGGTGCGGTGGGCACTTGGTTTTGCAGGTGTTGCACCAAATCCTCAAAGGTGGTTTCAATATTGTGTTCTCGCAGCGTCAGGGAAGCGGCTTGTGCATGACCTCCTCCTCCTAGGGGAGCAAACAAGGTATGCAGATTTAGGGGAGGATTGGAGGAAGACCGGCATCTTTGCCGAGAGCGACCAATGACGGTTAACCGTTTTTCTTGTCCGGTTTCATACCAAGACCCAAATAATAGGGCATCACTATGGGTTAATCCCATCAGTCGAGTTGCAATACTGGATAATCCGGGCACAAAGTCAGAGGTGGGCAAGAGAACCCAGGATAATTGATACCCTTCGCAGGTGGTCGTATGCAATTGTTCTAGGGCAAGGGTGAGGAGGTCTTGCAATCGTGGGGATAATCCCGGTTCGACATACTCCCCAATCACCGATAAACTCGCCCCTTGGGTCATTAACCAAGCGAGAGCTAAAGCATCCCTAGAGGTACTCGAATCATAGGTGAGCGAACCGGTATCGACATGAATTCCCAAGGCCATTACGGTTGCTTCTGCGGGAGTTAATTCCAAAGATTCTAGCTGTTGCAACCGTTCCACAATCAGCGTCGTGGTTGCACCCACAGGTTCAATGATTGAGTGGGTAACCGGAAGATCAGTCGCGGTATCGAGATGATGGTCGTAGAGTTCTACGTGTTCGAGATGGGGTAGATAAAACCAATCAGCGGCTAGTCCGAGGCGATCGCCCTGTTGGGTATCCACTACAATTAAACTGCGGATTTGTTCGACATTCACCGAGCGGCGCTCAATTAAGGCATACTCATCCCGATAAAAAGCCAAAAACTCCCGCACCGTAGGATGACATCCCCCCGTCAGCACCACCTGAGCGCCCGGTTTCAGGCGAGTTAACCCCACTGCTGCCCCTAGTGCATCAAAATCTGCGGTGGTATGGCACAAAATTAAATCCATAAATGATATGGCGCTTCGCGCTAGGGAATGAGGAATGGGATTCGATTCTAATCTATCATTGTCGTATCAAGTCCACCAAAACTAGGTTCGTTGTTGCGCTTTAGCCCTATTGTTAAACGCTCTAATACAGTAACGATAGCTCTTTAAGGCATAACCGCGTTAATTCTAATCTATTACGTAAGGCAGTAACATTCCTAATGTCAGGTATATCGATATTTGTGGCAAAAAAATAGACATTTTCATTCTGTTCCAAATAGCCCACATACCAGCCAACTTGGCTACCCCAACCTGTTTTGCCTCTAATCGTATAGTCAGGAGTTTTCTCCGCAATCATAATATC
Organism: Roseofilum sp. SBFL; assembly: GCF_017746885.1. NCBI lineage: Bacteria > Bacillati > Cyanobacteriota > Cyanophyceae > Desertifilales > Desertifilaceae > Roseofilum > Roseofilum sp. SBFL. The sequence continues at coordinate 8,454 of NZ_JAGHZH010000080.1, forward strand.
TTTAACTATTGCAATGTTTGTCTCCGAGAATGGTAAATCGTTACTATATAAACGTCGTAGAAACTGAACCTGCTCATGAGGGGTGATTTTTAGTTCTCCTCCGAGCCAAAAGTTGTCAACATTAGACTCATTACCAATTTCCTGGTTGCCATACCCTACTTTTGTTACCCAAGATTGCATTTGCTCATAACCAACTCTACGAACTAGTGCTTGATAAAACCAAACTGCTGAAACTTTGAACGCTTCTCGCATATTTAGGTCACGGTTCCAGGTTGGAATATCCCTCTTCACACCATCCCAGGTTAAAATGGAAATATCACTAGGGATTACAGTGCTTTCTAATACAATTAGAGAACTAAGAATTTTAAAGGTAGATGCAGGATTAAATGCTGTTTTATTGCGAGTAGAGTTGTATTGATAAGTCCGATCATTGTTTGAGTCATAGATTACGATTGAACCGTTTGCATTTAAGTTTCTAAAGTGCTGTTCAAAATTGATATTATGGTTAAGTGATGATTCCTATGTAGTTGTTAAAACAGGCAGTGAAGATTGTCTTTCCTCAGCAATAATTGGTGATGAATTGACAGTAATGATGTTGAAAATCAGACAGGCTGTAAGAAAACAATATTTCATGTGAATTATAGAGATTTCCCGATGTGTAACTCAGCTTAAGCTTACCATAATTCTTCTGCTATAATTGCAGAAGAACCCTATTCCTTAGCGCGAATTACTTGAGGTTGCCCGTTGCAGGGTTTCGAGGGAGATTTGGGCAAAATATTGGCGGCGAAACTGTTCTTCTTGCACAGCAGAGAGAAAGATATAGATGAGGCTAAAATCAGAGAAATCAATTCTAGCATTATAGGCTATAGTTAATTTTTTTTCTTGTTGAGCGATACTAAACCCAATCTGAGATAAGGCATTTAATCCCAACTGCAAAGCTGTTGCTGTTACTTGAAGCCGATCTTGCAGAAAATTGAGAGATATGGACTCTTGAGTACGACTTAAATATTTGGCAATGCCGACTAACTTTTTCCAGGTTTCGATCGGGTTATGGGGTGTAAAAGAATTATAAGCGATCGCGACCGTTTTTTGCTGTTGATTGGCTTGCTCTAGCCATCCTTCAATTTCTTGCCAACTGACTGGATTTTCAGTAATCACCCAAGGATCAGACTCAGTAATCTTTTCCGGTTCATCCAGTTTCTCGGTGCGCCAATCTAGAATCGGTATTGATTCAGATGTAGCCGTCGATAATGGCTCTTGCTCGGCAGCAACTAAATCAATAATGCGCACATGGTATTTCTGATAGTCATTAAAATCTAACTCAACCACCACATGAGATTCACCGGGAGGAATATCCTCTTGATAATGTCCCCACCACAATCCCGGAATTCCCTGATTACTGCTGGAGTCGGTTAAAATAAACTGGGTTTTAATATATTTAACTTTATTTCCCTTATTGTCTTTGATATTGGCATTAAACGTGTTAGTAAACCGACAATTTTTAAGCAAAATGCGCGGTACAGGATTGCCCATTCCACAGGGTTCTAAAAATTTGAGTTCTTGAAAGAGTTCCTTGCCTAGATCGGCAACTGTTAGTTCAAGGTCAATATCGAGAATGGGGGAGCGATCGCCAGATGCTAAAGTGCGATTGAGTTCTTGATTAATGCCTTCCGTAAATAGAGGTAAATTTTCTAGGGGTAAGCTTAAACCGGCGGCGAAGGGATGACCGCCAAATCGATGCAGCAAATGGGATTGACTATTGACCAATTGATACAGGTCAATCTGGGCGACAGAACGGGCAGACCCTTGAGCAAATTGAGACCCAGTTTCACAACTTAATAAGATCGTCGGTTTATGGTATTCTTGGGCAATTTGAGAGGCGACTAAACCGAGTACACCAGCCGGCCATTCAGGCTTGTGTAGGACAATGGCTTGAGTTGTCGATAGGTCTAATTGCGAGACTTCAAAGATGGCATCTTGAACGACACTCTGCTGAATTTCTTTGCGTCGAGTATTAGCCAGTTCAGCAGATTCGGCTAACTGATGGCAGGTTTTTAAGTCTCGATTGGTCAGCAATTCCACGCAAAAACTGGCATCACCATAAATGCGACTGACGGCGTTAATTCTAGGCCCGATACCAAAAGAAATATCCGTGGGGCGATCGCCCGTTTTTTTGCACAAGTCCAATAAACGCCCAATTCCAGGACGACGACGCGCTTCAGGAGGACGCAGATAATCACGCTGTAAGCACCCGATTCCCCGTTGGGCTAAATAGCGACAATCTCCTTTAAGCTGGACTAAATCGGCAATTAATCCGATCGCCACTAAATCCAGTAGCTCGTCTAAGGGTGCTTGCGGGATATTAGGCAACTGTTGATACAGTGCTTCCACCAATTTATAAGCCACCGCTACCCCAGATAAATGGAACAGAGGATGATCCTCAGCCAGATAGCGGGGGTTAATAATAGCAGTAACAGGAGGACGCAGGGCCGGTAAGGTATGATGATCGGTAATCATCACATCAATGCCTAAACTTTGGGCTAATTCCACTTCCACTAAATTGGTACTTCCCGTATCGCAAGTGACAATCAGTTGGGTTCCTTGCTCTGCCAAGCGTTCAATTCCAGGAGCATTTAAGCCATGGGATTCGGTTAAGCGGTTAGGAATATAATAGTCTAAGTTTGCCGCCGCGAAGAATTGCCCCAAGCCATCGAGTAAAACAGCAGTAGAAGTCACTCCATCTGCATCAAAATCTCCCCAAATAGTGACGTTTTCTCCCTGAATTCTTGCTTGTTCTAACCGCGCAACGGCTTGTTGCATTTCTTCGCCAAATTCAAACGGGCTAGTCGGGGTATACTGCCCAGCAGATAGGAAATGAGCTAAAGTCTCGCGGTTTTGAATCCCCCTTTGCCCCAAAATCTGCGCCAAGCGATCGCATCGGGAAAGTTGGGGGGTGAACTGGGCAATTTCCTGCACAAACCAGTTGGGAGGCTCAAATTCAGGAGCAAGTTGCCACGTTGCAGTTGGTTTCATAGACATTGGGACGATTAAAATCAAGATACGCCAGGGATTAACCTATCTCTTCAAAGGGTTAGCATTTCTGCTATATACCCTTTCTTTTGAAGATTGCTACCCATCGATCTTCGGGAGGCAAGGGACTGAATGCCCCTTGTTCAGTATCCTTGCGGATTTTAGTCTGTAAACAGAAACCTAGGACAGGGTTTTTAAAAATCGTCTTTAGAGGCGATCGCCACCACCATCCTCTGAATCACTTCTTTGACCTGAATTTCCCCCAATTCTCCCTTAGCGCGAGTGCGAATATTGAGGCTCTCTGCTTCCATTTCCTTCGCTCCAATAACACTCATAATGGGAACTTTTTCTTTCTCTGCATTGCGAATTTGTTTACCCAAGCGCTCTCCACTTCGATCCACTTCCACGCGAATCTTATAATTGAGCATTTGCTCGGCAACCTTCTGGGCAAAGGGCAATTGCGTTTCGCTCACCGGTAACAACCGAATCTGCACTGGAGCTAACCAGAGGGGAAAATCACCTGCATATTCCTCAATTAAAATCCCCACTAAGCGCTCTAAAGAACCAAATGGAGCGCGGTGAATCATCACCGGACGTTCGCGAATCCCTTCCTCCGAAACATAGGTCAGATCGAAGCGCTCTGGTAAATTATAATCCACTTGCACCGTTCCCAACTGCCATTCCCGGTCTAGGGCATCTCGGAAAATAAAATCGAGTTTTGGCCCATAAAAGGCAGCTTCCCCAATACCTTCAAAATGCTCCATCCCCAGGGTTTCTACCGCACGACGGATAGCATTTTGGGATTTTTCCCAAGCTTCGTCCGAACCAATATATTTATCTAAACTGGGATCGCGAAAACTTAACCTAGCTCTGAAATTGCTTAACCGCAAGGTCTTAAACACGCTCAGGGTTAAATCCACCACATTTAAGAATTCCCGATCCAACTGCTCCGGAGTCACAAATAAGTGCGAGTCATCTTGAGTAAACCCGCGCACCCGTGTAAGTCCCCCCAGTTCTCCCGATTGTTCGTAGCGGTAAACGGTGCCAAATTCAGCTAATCGAATCGGGAGATCTCGGTAAGAATGGAGCTGACTTTTATAAATTTGGATATGGAAGGGACAGTTCATCGCTTTTAGCACAAAGCCTTCTGCTTCCGATTCTCCCATCATCGGGAACAAGTCATCTTTGTATTTTTGCCAATGACCGGAGGTTTTAAACAGGTCTACTCGCCCAATGTGGGGAGTAACCACTTGTTGATAGCCCCGTTTGAGTTGTTCTTGTTTGAGGAAGTCTTCGAGTAAGCTGCGAACGGTTGCACCTTTCGGTGTCCACAGGGGTAAACCCGGGCCAACTTGATCGGAAAAAATGAATAATCCCAGCTCTTTGCCCAGTTTTCGATGGTCTCGTTTGAGGGCTTCTTCTTTACGTCGTTGATATTCGGCCAGTTGTTCGGGGTTTTCCCAAGCTGTACCGTAAATTCGCTGAAGTTGGGCTTTGTTGGCATCTCCACGCCAATAGGCTCCTGCGACACTTTCCAGGGCGATCGCCTTCGGGTTAATTGCTCCTGTATTCTCTACATGGGGTCCAGCACATAAATCCCACCATTGATCGGCTAAATGATAGATCGTAATCGGCTCCGTTTTAATATCGTCAAGGATTTCCAGTTTGTAGGGTTCTTGCAGTTGTTCGATTCGCGCCTTTGCTTCTTCGCGACTCACCTCTTCCCGAAGTACAGGGAGTTTGCGGTTGATGATCTTGATCATCTCTTTTTTAATCGCCTTCAGGTCTTTTTCCGTAAAGGGTTCTGGACAATCAAAGTCGTAATAAAATCCATTTTCGATCCAAGGCCCAATCGTAACTTGAGCTTTGGGAAAGAGTTTCTGTACCGCCATTGCCATGATGTGGGAGGTCGTATGGCGGATTTTCTTTAAGGTTTCCGATTCACTGGTGCGAGGTAGATGGATTTGAGGCGCTTCTTGTTCCATAGGTTGGGCGGGTTTGGAGTCTTCTGGAGGCATGGGTTTACTAATCTATATCAATGATGTAGGGTTAATGCTCAATTTCGGAGCCATTAGATAATATCTAGAGTCAGGCGTTGATGGAAGCCATTCGCTTTCGCGATTCTTTTGGGAATCGGCCTCCATTTTACGAGAAAATGGGCCTTCTTGAGGGTCAAGAGTCTCACCCTGGAGTGAAACAATCTTAAGTTAAGCTTAAATTTCTAAATGTAAAGAAACGTAACTTACGTTAAGCTTATGATAGAGATGATCGATCAATACTGGATTGATGGTGATATGGGTCGGCCCCCTGCACCTAAATTTAATACCCCTTTTGATTAAAACTCAATTTGGAGATCTGTAATAATGCTACATCTGGTTTATGTCTTTGCTTTCACTACCTTAGCCTTTATCGCTGTGGGTAATTTAATCCGCAACTTGATGGTACTCGGTTCTGAAAGCACTCGCACCTATCCCCCGAAGTTAACGGATGTTCCGGTAGAACCGAATCGCATCTCGTCCACTCAGGTTCCCCATCCTGAGTTCTTAGATGACACGGGAACCTTAATCAAAGAACCCTTATTGGTGATGCGATCGATTACGGTAGAAGATGCTCGCGAAAAGTTAGATGCCCTGTATAATTCTTCTCCTGAATCTTCCGCTAAAGACGATCGAGGAGAAGTTTGAAATCCTAGTACTACCGGCTGGTAATTGGCATAGTAGTTGCTACGGTTGAGATGAAATTCTTTATCGACATAAAAATAGGGTTAAGTTACTGTGGAGCTTTATTGTGACTGAACTTAACCCCAATTCATCTCTGCATCACGAGACTGAATTAACTCCATTTAGCTTAAATGTTTAACGGGGACTAAGCGAGTCGGAATTGGGGATAAAGCTTGAGTTCATCGGAATTAAAGGTTCTAGCCCAGTCGATCAGCTCTTCGGTAATCTGATGGAAACTCTCAGGTTTGAGCAACAAAGCAATATATTGATCTTTTTGTTTCACCACAATTGCCCGATATTTTTCAGAACAGGTGCTGGCGTAGTGAAATCCATCAAGTTGCAAAGAGGACATTAATAGCGATCGCAGTCCCAAAGCCTGAAACACCGTTTGTACCCAACTGACGTTATCCACTTCATCCGTCACCAAATATTCACGGGGTAAACCACTTAAATCAAACACTGCTGCACCGACTACTGACGCTAAGTATAGGTCTTGTTTAGACAAATCATGGGACTCAGAGGGGGTAGGCTGAGAATCAGGAGTCATTGGAGACTGGCTTACTTGACATGAATGAGTAGAAAAACACGCTTTGGAAACATTGGGGTATTCATATACCCAATTGCAACCAGAAAGCTCCGCTTCTGTTTTCCCCAATACTATAATCCTTAGTTGTGGATAAATGTCTTGCAATCGCCAACAAAAGCGCTGAGTTTGATGGGGCAGGAAAAGAATATCTAAAATCAGCAGATCGGGCGCTTGCTGCCGCACACTGTGTAATAACTCTTGGGTATTACGGCAAATCTGGGTATGCCCTTCTTGGCGATCGATGAATTCACTGACACAAGTTTTTGCAAACCGAGTTGAAGCCAAGATAATATTCAGGGTTTGCTGTTCAAAAGTTGGAGCGATGAGAGATAGTTGCATATTTTCTCCTATTCAGTTGATTTAAACGAATTAAGCTGGTTTTATTAAATGGATTTTCCTTAAAAAAATAGACGGATTCCCACTAGGGATCGCTTTTTCGACTATGTTTAACCGTAATCCTTAATTAAATTATATAGCGCTTTGGGCTAAGGGAATGTAAAAGATAATAGGCAATAGCTCATAGGGAAAAACCGGATATAGCCTGTCATACGACTAACATGAACTCTCCCTTCACTGTAATCATTTAGGGCTATACAACATTCGTCCTGTTATGAAATCCAGTAGACCTCTTGCATAAGTGAGCAGAAAATGAATTGCAATCGAGTAACTGTAAATTGTTATCCCTATTGCGTATTATCTTGTGCCTAACTAGGTTAAGGTTCCAGGGGTGAGCCACAATCCATAGATTATTATCTATGGATATGTCCAATAAATATGCAGCAATTCATTGTTTACAAATATTAACTAAAGTACATACAATGAAAGAGCAGGTAATGAGTATTTATTCTCAATCATGTTTGGCAATTCATTTCCTTGGTTAAGTGCAATCATAATTTTTCCCCTTGTGGCGGCTCTAGCCATTCCCCTGATTGGCGATCGCCAGATCAAGCTAGTTCGTTGGTATGCCCTAGGCGTAGGTTTAGTAGACCTCCTAATGACGCTCTACGCGTTCGGCTCCCACTATAACTTTCAACAATCCACCATTCAACTGACCGAAACCTATCCCTGGATACCCCAGCTCGGTCTCAACTGGTCTTTAGCTGTAGATGGCTTGTCCATGCCCCTGATCGCTCTGAGTGCCTTAGTCACTACCGTGGCGATCGCCGCATCCTGGAACGTCAACCACCGCCCCAGACTGTTTTTCAGCCTGCTGCTGATCATGTACAGTGCCCAAATTGCGGTATTTGCAGCTCAAGATCTACTCCTATTCTTCCTCACCTGGGAGCTAGAACTCGTCCCCGTCTACCTTCTGATCTCCATCTGGGGTGGACAAAAGCGCCTCTACGCTGCCACTAAATTTATTCTCTATACTGCTTTAGCCTCCATATTCATCCTGGTTGCGGCCCTCGCAATGGCCTTCTACGGCGACACCGTAACCTTTGATATGACCGCTTTAGCGAACAAACACTATCCCAGAGCCTTAGAGTTGCTCGCCTACGCTGCCTTCATTATCGGTTTCGGCGTTAAACTGCCCATCTTCCCCCTACACACTTGGCTTCCCGATGCCCACTCCCAAGCCTCCGCTCCCGTCTCCATGATTCTGGCTGGAGTGCTGCTGAAAATGGGAGGTTACGGCATCATCCGTCTAAACTTGGAAGCTCTACCCCATGCCCACGCTTACTTTGCTCCCGTCCTGGTTATCCTCGGAATTGTTAACATTGTTTACGGTGCATTTAATGCCTTTGCTCAAGGCGACCTCAAGCGCCGCCTCGCTTGTTCTTCTATCTCTCACATGGGCTTTGTCCTCATCGGTATTGCCTCCTTCGACGAACTGGGCTTAAACGGAGCCATGCTGCAAATGCTCTCCCACGGGCTAATTGCAGCCGCTTTGTTCTTCCTGGCTGGAGTAACCTACGAGCGCACTCATACATTAGCTTTAGCGAAAATGAGTGGACTGGCTCAATCGATGCCTAAAATCTTTGCCCTGTTCACTGCTGCATCCATGGCTTCCTTAGCCCTTCCAGGAATGAGTGGATTTGTAGGAGAACTGAGTGTCTTCCTGGGGGTCACCACCAGTGATGTTTATTCCTCTGGCTTCAAAGTAGTCGTCATTAGTTTAGCCGCTGTGGGCTTAATTCTGACTCCGATTTATCTACTCTCCATGATGCGCGATATCTTCTACGGTGAAGAAACGGGGGTTGTCGTTGATGGCTGGATGGATGCTAAGCCTCGTGAAGTGGCGATCGCCTTCTGCCTCCTGCTCCCCATCATCGGTATCGGTCTCTATCCTAAAATCGCCACCCAAACCTACGACATTAAAACCACGGCGATCGCCGAAGAAACCCGCGAAGTTCTCACCGTGGTTGCTCAAGAGCGCTCGCGCTTGTACTCTGGAAACTTCTACATTCCTAATGTCCCTGCGGCTAAAGCGCCTCCTCTGTTAGGCATCATGGAAAACATCTCCGGTTCTGCCTAAGCGACATGACTCGAACAGTGGTACTTAGATTCCCAATCTCCACAACGGTCTGATTCAGGACCATAAGGGTGAATCGCACAAACCAATAAATTGCCACCGGGACTCCCGCCATAGTAGTAGCGACAAGCTTCACAATGGCGGGATTTTTCGACCTCTCCCAGCGCTACAGCCTTGAGTTTTCCAGCTAGATCGTGGTTCGGTTCCAGGGCTAAGGCCTTTTCAAAGGCTTGCACTGCCCATTCTTGATTCTCAAAATCCTGCAACCACATTAACCCCGCTTCAGTCCAATCATCGGCTGGGGTGGGATGAAAACAGGATTTGCCTTGCTTTAGGAGTTTTCCGATCAGAGATTCTACCAACTCCGGAGGTTGGAACGGTTTAGGGATATAGCCATCGGCAATAGTGAGTGCTCGCACTCGATCGAGTTCATCATTTTTGATGCTGCAAAAAATAACCGGAATATGGCGAGTTTTGGGGTCTCGTTTCAGAGCTAAACAGAGTTGATAGCCATTGAGATGGGGAGAGATAATATCGGCAACCACCACATCAGGCAAATGCTGGCGGATTTGGCTTAATGCATCAAGTCCATCTCCAGCTTCTAAAATCTCAAAACCAACCGATCGCAGTAATTGGGCGATCGCCGCTCTTTGGGCGCTGCTATCCTCAAAAACAAATACGGTACTCATAAAAAGGGTTTATCCGTTGATTCAAGGGTGTTCCAATGGGTTTAAGATACCCCACTTGGATGACAAATCCATCAACTCCAATCGAAAGTCCGCAGCTCTACGGTTGACAAGATACATAAAGCCTGATGCTGGTCATCAATAGTAACCTGAATTCGGGATAAACAGCGACTCTTTCCTAAGAGTGCGCTCCTATACGAGGGAGCGACTCATTGAACGTTACTGGCATCAGATCGAGTTAATCGAGTGTGCGCTCCGAGCAACCACTCCTTACGCGAGGGGTCTGGGGAACGCTCTCGTTCCCCAGTAGGGGGTTTGGGGGACTAGTCCCCCAAAGAGATCTCGCCCTCAAGCCCAACCCATCATCATTGTTCCTTCTCCCCTTATCCCGAACTCAGGTTAAGTAATACAAGTTATTGCCTATTGCCTAGCGCTAGGCAATAGCCTTTTTCAATGAGGGATGATAAGCGATCGCTTATCTTTTGGCATTTCCTGCCTAAAATAAAGCAGCCTCCCTTTAAAACAAATTCCCCTATGAACAAACTACGAAAACAACTCTACGCCCTCTTACTGGCCTTAGTGTGTACCAGTGCCTTGCTTTTAGGAGGTATTACTTTAGGACAAGCGCAAAGTCCGATGGCAACAGATATTCAAACAGAAGTCGTGGAATATCAACAAGGCGATGCTGTTCTAGAAGGGTATCTCGCCTATGACCGGTCTAATAATAATCAACGACCGGGAGTGTTAATTATCCATGCTTGGAAAGGATTAGGAGAGTTTGAAAAACAGCAAGCCGAAAAACTGGCAGAAATGAGATATGTTGCTTTTGCTGCTGACATCTACGGGTTAGGGATTCGCCCAGAAACTACAGATGAAGCCAGGGAACAGGCAACCTATTATCGTTCCAATCGTGAATTATTGCGCGATCGCGCCCAAGCTGGTTTAGCTTATCTCAAACAACATCGTCTCACCAACTCCAAACAAACGGCCGCCATTGGCTACTGTTTCGGCGGTACAACCGTTCTCGAACTCGCTCGCAGTGGGGCAGAAGTATCCGGAGTTGTCAGCTTCCATGGTGGACTCGACACCCCGAACCCAGAAGATGCCCAACAAATTCAAGCCAAAGTTCTCGTCTTACATGGCGCAGACGATCCTGCCGTTCCCCCCGAAGAAGTGGCTGCATTCCAAGAAGAAATGCGTCAAGCTGGAGTAGACTGGCAACTAATTGCCTACGGCGGTACAGTTCACAGCTTTACTAACCCTAAAGCGGGCAATGATCCCTCTAAAGGATCGGCCTATAATCCAGATAGTGCCCGCCGTTCGTTTGTCGCGATGAAACTCTTTTTTGACGAACTGTTTGAATGAAACTCCTAGTCAGTAATGATGATGGCATCTTTGCCCAAGGGATTCGCACCTTAGCTAATACGTTAGCCAAAGCGGGCCACAAGGTGAATGTGGTTTGTCCAGACCGGGAACGCTCTGCTACCGGCCATGGTCTCACCTTACATAAACCCATCCGTGCAGAAGAAATTGATTCTGTCTTCGATCCGAGGGTAAAAGCCTGGGCCTGTTCCGGCACACCCTCGGATTGTGTTAAATTGGCTCTGGCAGCCTTACTGCCGGAAAAACCCGATTATGTCCTATCTGGAATTAATCATGGAGCGAACTTGGGGACTGATATTCTCTATTCAGGAACCGTTTCCGCTGCGATGGAAGGATTAATCGAAAAAATCCCGGCGATCGCCTTCAGTTTGACCAGTTATACCATGAAAGACTTCAGCGTAGCCGCCAACTTTGCCGAATCCTTAGTCACTGCTCTAAAACAGAACGAACCCTTTGCTCCTCTGTTGCTCAATGTCAACATTCCTCCGATCAAAGCTGAGGCGATCGCCGGAGTCGCCATTACCTGTCAAGGGACTCGTCGCTATGAAGAAATGTTTGAAAAACGCATCGATCCCAGAGGAAAAACCTACTATTGGCTGGCTGGAGAACTAACTGAAGATGTCCTAGATCCCCCTTCTCAAAGCTCTTCAGCCTCTCCCCTGCTCACAGATGTGCAAGCGATTCGCAAAAACTATATTACAATTACTCCCTTACACTATAACTTGACTTGCTCTTCCGGCTTAGAAAATCTGAACCATCAAAGGTTGCATCTACCCTACCCTGTCTTCGGTACAGCCAACGATCTTGATTGAACCCTTTCCGATCGATTCAGATTTGGCCAGAGCCGAAACATCACATCTCGGGTTACCCTAGTGAAAAACATGCAGGTGGTACATTAGCTCAAAGGTTGTGGAATCCGGTAAACTCTTATGTCTCTGACACAACAACAATTCACTGTTCATTTTTGGGGCGTTCGTGGTTCAATTCCCTGCCCCGGCCCTGAAACGGTTCGCTATGGCGGCAATACGTCTTGTATTGAAATGCGCGTTGGCGGTTATCGTCTGATCTTTGATGGGGGCACAGGATTACGGGTATTAGGCCAATATCTCTTAAGGCACATGCCCATTGATGCTCATTTATTCTTTACTCACTCCCATTGGGATCATATTCAAGGCTTTCCCTTTTTTACCCCAGCATTTATTCCTGGTAATAAATTTAATATATATGGTTGCATTGCTCCCAATGGAGAAACCATCGAGAACCGCTTAAATAACCAAATGCTACACCCTAATTTTCCCGTCCCCCTGAAAGTGATGGGATCGACCTTGGTATTTAACGACATACAGGTAAACAAACCGATTAAGTTCGATGATGTGATTATTGAAAATGCACCCCTGAATCATCCAGGGGAAGCAGTGGGGTATCGCGTCAGTTGGGAAGGGCATACAGCGGCCTATGTGAGTGATACAGAGCATTACCCGGATCGCATGGATGAGAATGTTTTGTTCTTAGCCCAAGATGCCGATGTGATGATTTATGATGCCACCTATACCGATGCTGAATATAATCATCCCAAAACCAGTAAAGTGGGTTGGGGCCATTCCACTTGGCAAGAAGCGGTCAAGGTAGCTAAAGCTGCCAATGTGAAGAAATTAGTCATCTTTCATCACGACCCCCTTCATAATGATGAATTTCTGGATAAGGTTGGTGAAGATGTGGCCCAAGCCTTCCCCGATAGCTTGATGGCTAGGGAAGGATTATCCTTAACTTTGGTTGCGCCTCCCTCCGATCCCCCAGAAACTGAGAACTCTGATTAGTTTTCATCAGATTTCCCTGTTACGATGAGAGGGATGTTTCATATTGCGAAATGTAAAGCGTGTGGTCTATTGCTTCCCCGACAACGGCTCTAAAGCCAACGGCGATCGCCCTGGGCAACTTTGACGGAGTTCACCGGGGACATCAACAAGTGATTCAACCTATTGCCGGTTCTGGGCACTTTGGCCGTGACCTCTATTCCAGCGTGATCACCTTTTTCCCCCATCCCCAAGAAGTTTTAACAGGAGAAAAAAAGTTACTGCTCACCCCCCCAGAGGAAAAAGCGGCCTATCTGCATCAGATGGGGGTGGATCAATTGGTGATTGTTCCCTTTAACCAACAGCTTGCTCATCTTAGTCCTCAAGAATTTGTTAGCCAAATTCTGGTCGAATCTCTGCAAGCCAAGATCATTAGTGTTGGGGAAGACTTTCGATTTGGCTATCAGCGTCGCGGAAGTGTGGAGGACTTAACGGCGATCGCCGCTCAATGGGGTATTAAAGTGATTATTACACCTCTGCAAAACTGCCAAGAAGGACGTATCAGCAGTTCCCAAATCCGATTAGCCTTAACTGATGGTGACCTCTTGCAAGTCAAACGGCTTCTTGGGAGGCCCTACCAACTTCAGGGTACAGTGATCGAAGGACAACAACTCGGCCGTACCCTCGGATTTCCCACCGCCAACCTCAAAGTTTCTCCCCAAAAATTCCTACCTCGTTTCGGAGTCTACAGCGTCCGCGTTGATAACCCCCTCTGGACAGAGACTCAACCAGTGATGGGAGTGATGAACCTCGGCAACAGACCCACCGTGGATGGGGTGCAACAAACCCTCGAAGTTCACCTCTTGAATTGGTCCGGAGACTTATACGATCAAACCCTGCATGTTGAACTTGAATCCTTCCTCCGTCCAGAACAAAAATTTGCCTCCCTTGATGCTCTCAAAGCTCAAATTGCAGCCGACTGTGAAACTGCACTATCGGGAGTGGGGAGTTGACAGTAGACTGTATCAAGTTCTTAACTGTGCCGATTTCTCGAATTCTTGAGTATGGAGACTCTTCCAGGGAGTAGAAAAGCGATCGAAACCTTGTAAAACCGATTCTAAAATCGGCATCATTTTTGCCAATTGGTGACCTCGAATCACCCAATCCCAGAACGGTTCTAGTTTTTTCCAACTGCCTGCATACACTAAATGGCGTAGGCGATGATTTAGACTGGTTTTCGTCGCTGCTCCTTGCCAAATTGCACTCCACCGATAAAAGTCCTTATAGGCTTGCCAATAACCCGCTTCCAAAGTTTCTGGACTCATTTTTGCCGGTTGGAAGACCACATGACGAGTATCATACCTATCCCAATTTTGGGTCAAAATTCCTCCTTCTTTCAGCATTCGTTCATAGAGCGGTGTACCAGGATAAGGAGTAAGAATATGAAAAGTTGCCGTTTCAATCCCCTGGGAAATGGCCCACTCTACCGTCGTCTCAAAAACACTCTCATCATCCTCATCCATCCCAAAGACAAAACTGCCATTAATCATCACTCCTAAATCCTGTAATCGCCGAATGGCAGCCGTATAATCCCGATTTAAGTTATGATATTTATGCTGTTGGCGTAAATTATTAGAATTTAAGGTTTCAAACCCGATAAATAAACTTCTCAAACCACTTTCAACCGCCAATTCCAACAGATTAGGCTGTAAGACAGCCTGAATCGTTCCTGCCGCTTGCCAAATGCGATTCATGCCCAGCATACCGGTAAATAAATCTCTGGCAAATTTGGCATTACCAAACAAATGATCGTCCAGAAAAAATAAATAACGTCCAGGTAACCGTTCAATCTCTGCTAATGCCCGATCGACCGATTGAGTATAGAACGATTTCCCTCCTTGAAAAAACGCATCTTTATAACAGAAATCACAATGATGAGGACAACCTCTAGAAACCACAATAGAATTAGGGACTAGATATAAATGGCGCTTAATTAAATCTCGACGAAGAGGAGGAGTGCTGAGTAAATCTCGTTCTTGAGAAACATATCTCTTTTGGGGATGACCGGCCCTAAAATCGGCTAAAAAACGCGGCCAAGTATCCTCTCCTGGCCCCAAAAATATTGTATCGGCATACTCTTGTGCTTCTTCAGGTAAGGCAGTGACGTGCAATCCCCCTAAAACAATATACGACCCTTTTTGACGATAGCGATCCGCTAATTCGTAAGCCCGATAAGCCGAAGTGATATACACTTGAATGACTACCAAATCTGGCCGATCGTCTAAATTTAAGGCTTCCACATGCTCATCCTGTAAATCAATCTCATCTTCTGGACTAAAAAATGAGGCAATTGTAGCCAAACCTAAAGGGGGAAATAGGGAATATTTAATCGGCCGCCAATGGGGACTAAGGGCTTCGGTTAAAGCTGGTAAAATCATTTTAACTTTCATGGATCTAAGCCTGGGAAATCAATCGGTAATGAAGGGACTGAAGAGTCTGAAGTCTTTTTGAGTATGAACTCAAAAACTTGGGTTGTGTAGAGATTGTGATTTATTGATATTTTTGGATTTACTTTGTAGGAAAAATTAAGATATTTTAATGAAGGATTTTCTTTCCTGTGAGAACCGCTGGCGATCGCCCGGAATCCAACCTTGAGTTACCGTAGAATCTTCACATCAGCCGTCCTAGTCCATCCCTCATGAATATGATTCGTAAACTGACCCCTCTGACTTTAGCTGTAACCTTAGCTTGTACCTCTAACTTGATGCGTCCAGCCTGGAGTAGCCCCCAGTTTACCGATTCATCGGAGCGATATGCAGCTCAATCTTCTTTCTCTAGCTCAGATTGGGTGACTCTCAACCCTTCCGTCCACCCGACTACCGGGCGCGCTGTGTCTTTGTGGTCTACCTATTACCATATTTATCAAGCACAAGAAATCACGAATGGTTATCCTCTGCTCGATCCATCAGGTCGCCCTCTAGCCTATCTTTCCCATCGAGATTGGTGCTATGCTGCCCTGCAAGGTACAGTTCAAGTCCAAGACCGATGGGGAAGATTAACCACTTATAATTTTGCTGGTCGAGGGCAGACGGTACAAATGGATTGTTCAGCCTACTTTAAGAGTCTTTCCCCTGCAACGCTACAAAAGACAGGGCGAGTCCGTTTTGGTTTGGCTCGTGGTTCCCATGGAGATGGGGCTGGTGGATATCGTTTAGTCCCTTATCGGACTATAGCAGTCGATCGCCAACGGATTCCGTTAGGGTCTGTCATTTATATTCCTGCGGCCCGAGGACAGCAGATCCAACTTCCCAATGGAGAGATAATTATCCATGATGGCTATTTCTTTGCCGCAGATGTAGGCAGTGCCATTAAGGGTAATCATATTGATGTCTTTGTCGGATCGCATAAACGTAGCCCCTTCCCCTTTATTACCAGTAATCCTAGAGGTACTTTTGAAGCATTTGTCGTCCAAGATCGTCAGATTACCGAAGTGTTGACTCGTATGCATCGATAAAGTTAGAAGTATTTGGAAAAGGTAGTGAGCGGAACCCTGTAGTAATCACTATTGCAGAATTAGATGGAGATATAAACTGATAGATAAGATATTAAGGAGTGTAAGGTAAACGAGTTTATGGCCACAAAGCGCATTGCAGAAATTCTGCGTCAAGGTAACCCAGACGATCGCCTGATAATCCAAGGATGGGTACGCACGAAACGAGAACTGAAGGCGTTTTCGTTTATGGAAGTGAATGATGGTTCCTGTTTAGCTTCTTTGCAAGTGGTTCTGGATCGGGAAATGCCTGATTACGATCGGGTGCTGAAGTCCTTGAGTACTGGCGCATCGGTGGAAGTGGAGGGGGTTTTAGTGGCTTCTCCTGCGAAGGGACAACGGGTAGAGTTGAAAGCGGAAACGGTGGTGGTGTATGGGGAAGCGGATGAGAGTTATCCTTTGCAGAAGAAGCGCCATTCGTTTGAGTTTTTAAGAACGATTGCTCATTGGCGATCGCGAACCAATACATTAGGGGCAGTTTTCCGCGTCCGTAATGCCTGTGCAGCAGCCGTTCATGAGTTTTTTCAACAACGGGGCTTTTTGTGGATGCATACGCCCATTATCACCGGGAATGATTGTGAAGGCGCGGGTGAATTGTTGGCAGTGACGAGCTTGGATCTGAAAAATGTACCCCGTACTGAAGAGCAAGGGGTGGACTATTCCCAAGACTTTTTTGGCAAACCGGCCTATCTTACGGTGAGCGGACAATTGGAAGCGGAAGTGATGGCCATGGCCTTTGGGAATGTGTATACCTTTGGCCCCACGTTTCGGGCGGAGAACTCGAATACCTCGCGCCATTTGGCTGAGTTTTGGATGATTGAACCGGAAATGGCCTTTTGCGATCTAGAGGGCAATATGGATTTAGCCGAACAGTTTTTGCAGTTCGTGTTTAAGTCGGTGTTGGAGAAGTGCCCGGAGGATATGGAGTTTTTTAACCAACGGATTGATAACACGGTGTTGGCGACAGCAGATAATATTATTAACAATCAGTTTGAGCGGGTCACGTATACGGAAGCGATCGCCCTTTTGGAAAAAGCGCCGGATAAGTTTGAGTTTCCCGTAGAGTGGGGATTAGACCTGCAATCGGAACATGAGCGCTATCTCGCCGAGAAATTATTCAAAAAGCCAGTAATTGTCACCGATTATCCCATTGAAATTAAGGCTTTTTATATGCGCGTCGGCGATGATGGTAAAACGGTTCGGGCGATGGATGTCCTTGCGCCCAATATTGGCGAGATTATTGGCGGTTCGCAACGGGAAGAGCGCTTAGATATCCTGGAAAATCGGATGCGATCGCATGGCATTAATCCAGAAGAGTTATGGTGGTATTTAGATTTGCGGCGCTTTGGCACCGTTCCCCATGCTGGTTTTGGGTTAGGCTTTGAACGGTTGGTGCAGTTTATGACGGGAATGGGCAATATTCGGGATGTGATCCCCTTCCCCCGCGCTCCTCTGAGTTTGGACTTTTAAGTCATGACTTGCCAAACGAGTTGGATTGTTTATGATTGTGGCTAATTGCACTTCGGCAACTTCTATGCTATGAGCAACATCATCCTACCATTCCGCGATCGCCAAGATGCAGGCGAACAGTTGGCGATCGCGATTAAACCCGAAATTGAGCAGTGGCAAGCTAACTTGACTCACTCAGGAATAGTAATTGTTTATGCTCTTCCCAGAGGGGGATTACCCATAGCTAAACCCATTGCTCAGGCTCTCTATTGTCCCTTAAGTGTAATTGTAGCTAAAAAAATCACCAGTGCCAACAACCAAGAATTAGCTGTAGGTGCGGTCACAGCCTGCGGTCAAGTGGTATGGTCTGCCCTATCTGAAGAAGAAAGCCAAAGCAGAACGTGGCAAAGTCGGCAAGCCGTTGCCCAGCAAAGGGCCCAAGAACAGTTAGCTACCTTATCTCCCCACTGTCCTACGGTTCATCCTCAAGGGGCGATCGCCATTTTAGTCGATGATGGTATGGCCACGGGGATGACCATGGCTGTAGCGATTTTAGCAACCCGTGCCCGCTGTCCTGCTCAAATTTGGGTAGCAACTCCCGTTGCTCCCGTAGGGTTAGAGCAGCAGTTAGGAAGCTGGTGCGATCGGATGATGATTTTAGCGACCCCCGATCCCTTTTTAAGTGTCAGTCGGTTTTATACTCAATTTGAACAAATCGAAATGTCAGAGGCGATCGCCTGTTTAATGACTCAATCTGAATGGTTATAGTGCTATGTGCTGGTAATGGGTATATAGGTAATAGGAATTATGGTTAAATGTCCTCGATGTGAACAGGCGATCGCTTCTGATGCAGTCAGTTGTCCCCACTGTCAGTTTATCCTTAAAGCCCATGGTCATCCGGGTATTCCTCTCCACCGTTCCCAAGGAGAGAGCTATCTTTGCGACAGTTGCATCTATCATACTGATGATACCTGTGATTTTCCTCAACGGCCAACTGCCAAGGACTGCACCTTATACCATAATCAAGAACAACCCCTTGTTCCTGAATCGAGGGGACAGTATAGAGGAGGGAGTTGGCGATGGCGATCGTGGTTTCAAAAAAACTTTATTTGGATTATCCTCTTAGCTTTATTGATTGTCAGCTTATGGCTATCTATTTAATCCCAAATAGTAGGGGCAAACAGCCGTTTACCCCTAAAACTGGTATTCGTCAAAAACTAAGCTTTAGCTAAATTTTCAGCTACAAAATCCCAATTAACCAGACTTTCTAAGAAAGTAGTCATATAGTTGGGACGACTATTTTGATAGTCCAGATAATAAGCATGTTCCCAAACGTCCATGGTTAACAGAGGAATTTGCCCTTGAGTCATGGGATTTTCAGCATTTGGGGTTTTGGTTACTTTCAAAGTACCATTGTCAAGTACCAACCAAGCCCAACCGCTACCAAATTGCGTTCCACCGGCAGTTTTAAACTCTTCCTTAAACTTATCAAAACTACCAAAATCTGCATTAATCTTATCAGCTAAAGCACCGGTCGGCGCACCACCACCACCAGGTTTCATGCAATTCCAGTAGAAGCTATGATTCCAAGCTTGAGCTGCATTATTGAAAATACCAGCTTTCGATGAATCGCCAGCCGTTGCTTTGATCGTCTCTTCAATCGATTTGCTTTCATACTCTGTGCCGGCTGTCATGTCATTATATTTTTTGACATAAGCCGCATGGTGCTTTCCATAATGGAATTCCAGCGTATTGGCTGAGATATGGGGCGCTAGAGCATCCTTGGCATAAGGTAGTGCAGGTTGTTCGTATCCCATGGTGTCTTTCTTCTCCAAGTTAGGTATTCTCAATCATTGAGTTTGGGTTTCCGTTTAGAGAAATATGGGTTTGAGTCTCTAAAGCATTGGCAATAAGTAGTGATATCTACTCATTGCAGATTGAAACCCGTGCAGACATAAATCTTTACATCCTTCTCAAAGGGTAACCCAAAACGGTAATCGAGTATAGGGGGGTAGCTAGATGGAAAAATGGGAGAGTCAGGCAGATAGTTCGACATTGAGTGTGATGATCGTGGGTTCTCAAGAACGGAATATTCGCTAAAATTGTGCTGATGATGAATTTTTCTTCAAGTTAAATGAATAGTTGCATTTTAATGGCCCAGATTGTCCAAGATCCTCAACTGCGCTATACGCCAGATGAGACAGCAGTAACAGAGATGTTAGTCCAGTTCGCGGCAACGAAGGCAGAAGATCCCCCCCATACGTTGAAGGTGGTGGGATGGGGAAACTTAGCGACGGAAATTGCTCAAGGATATCATCAAGGGGATCGGGTGATTCTTCAGGGTAGCCTGAGAATGAATACGTTCGATCGCCCAGAAGGATTTAAGGAAAAACGGGCAGAGTTGATCGTTTCCCGCATCCATAATGTCCATGGGGAACCCGTAGCAACTCAGCCTTTGGCAACTGTGGGGGCAACTGCCAGCGTCCAGGATAACGTGATTCCTATGTCTACTCCGGCTCTAGCACCTCCTCGTCCTCAACCCACCCCAGCTCCGGTTGCGCCACCCCCTGCGAATATTCAACCCTTGGAAGAAGATGAAATTCCATTTTAGGGAATAGGGAATAGGCAAAAGGCAAGAAGTAATTTCTCCGCGTCTCCCCATCCCCCTATCCCTCCATCCCCCTATCTCATCACCAGGGATACCTCAAAGACTTGAGCAAAGATCTCTGGGAGGGTTTGGCGGATGTCAGAGAGGGAAATGTGGGGAGCGAATTGCGCTAGAGTACCGACGGGGCGATCGCCAATTCCACAAGGAACGATCGCCTCAAATCCTTCGAGATCGGGATTGACGTTGAGGGAAAAGCCATGCATGGTAATCCAACGACTGACTTTAATGCCGATCGCCCCCACTTTATACCCATTGAGCCAAACCCCAGTTAAACCCGGAATGCGATCGGCTCTTAAGCCATAAACCTGAAGCGTCTCAATTAAAACGGTTTCTAATTGCCGCAAATACCAATGGAGATCCCGTTGATAGTAGGTTAAATTCAAAATTGGATAGCCCACCAATTGACCGGGACAGTGATAGGTGACTTCGCCTCCCCGTTCGACGCGATGGAGTTCTGCTGGGGGGCGATCCGGATCGAATTTGAGAAAGTCTAGGGTAGCTCCTCGTCCCAGAGTATAGACGGGGGGATGTTCGAGCAATAGTAAGACATCATCTAAGTTAGGATTCTCTCGCCGTTCGGCTACCCGTTCTTGCTGCCATTGCCATGCCTTTTCATAGGGCAGCAATCCCAGTTGCCAAACCTGACAGTAGCGAGCTGCGATCGCCTCTAATGCCATAATCTATTGCCTATTGCTAGAGTGCTGATCGCCTCTTCCTTCGCACTACTCATCTCAAAAATTGGGTTAATTTTAACATAAGTTTAGAAAAATATCCGGTTAAAACATCAAGAATTGTCAAGGGATGCAACAGATTTTTAATGGTTGTGTTCAGCAGAATACAAAATGCTAGTGTAAACGTATAACTCCAATAGGAAGTCTCTCTTAGCCTCACACTAAGAGTAAGGCTAGCCTAAGAAAATTCGTTTAATGGGAGGAAGCTTATATGAAGCTTGTTATCCAGGGAAAAAACATTGAAATAACAGATGCAATTCGTGAATATGTTCATCAAAAAGTCGAAAAGGCTGTCAGTCATTTTGAGAATCTGACAACAGAGATTGATGTCAATCTTTCAGTAGCTCGTAATCCCCGGATAAACCCCAAGCAGACGGCTGAAGTGACCATTTATGCCAATGGAACGGTCATTCGGTCGGAGGAGAGCAGTGAAGACCTCTACGCCAGCATTGATTTAGTGGCAGATAAGATTGCTCGACGGCTGCGTAAGTATAAGGAGAAGCGTCACAACAACAAACACAAAACTAAGGCAGAGATTGAACCCCCTGAAATTCTGGAAGAAACGGAAGGGATTAGTGATTTACTGGCTAATCGTACTCCGGAACTGCCCGCAGATGTAGTCAGAACCAAGTATTTTGCCATGCCTCCGATGAGTGTGGAAGAAGCCCTTGAACAGTTGCAACTCGTGGGCCATGATTTCTTTATGTTCAGAAATGCACAAACGGGAGAAATCAATGTGATTTATGAGCGCAACCATGGCGGATATGGAGTTCTCATGCCCCGCAATGGCAATGGTCATACTCATGGTCGCAATGGTTCTACCGCTCAAGCGAATGCGCCTGTAAGCTCCAATGCTTAACTGGGATTCATGATTTGGATTAAAACGGCCCGATGGCAGAAGAGACGACACGCCTCAAATGCCATCCCGGTTGCCGTTAACCGGTTTGTTGCCAGATTTTAACACTCATGTCTTGGGAGCCACTGATTAAAGTTTTCCCATCTGGACTGAAGGCAACAGCGGTTACCGGGCCTTGATGTCCCACTAGGGTATCGATTTGTTCACCGGTCTCTAGTTCCCAGAGCTTAATCGTCTGGTCATGACTGCCACTGACTAGCACTTGTCCATCTGGGTTGAGACCGACTGCATAGACAATACCTTGATGGCCAGAAAAGGTTCGCACTAACCCCCTCGTACTACAATTCCACAGTTTAATGGTGCGATCGCCACATCCACCGGCTAACATTTGGGCATCTGGTGTCAGGGCTACACTATAGAGAGCCATAGTCACTTCGAGAGTCATTTGGGGAGTATCGGCTCCCACTTGCCAAACTTGGATTAAACCGCGATGATCGTTGCGGCCGGCGATCGCCAAAACATCCCCATCTCTACTAAACCCTAACGAATCAATCTCATAATCGACATAATAATTGGTGCGGATCAACTCTCCGTGAGCAAAGTCCCAAAATCTCAGAGAACTCTTCTCTTCCAAGGGTTCTGAACCTGCACTGACCAGAGTTTGACCATCCGCACTAATGGCAACCACCGTTGTCCAATCTTCACATTCGAGTTGTTGCAGCAGTTTCCCCGTCGTTAAGTTCCAAATTTCAATTTCTCCGGTTGCTGCCGCTAGAGTTTTCCCATCTCGACTGAGGGCAACGGAACTTACGGATAAATCTTCGGTATCTAAGGATAATCGGGTGACTTCGTAAGTGCTTAAATCCACCCCATTCATTTCCTGATAGCCGCCACTGACTAAGCGACTGCCATCGGAACTGAGGGCTAAACAGGTGAGGGCGCTCGATTGGGTGAGGGTTTTCACGCATTGCCAACCTGTTTTGCTTTTAACGGACTCTGGGGGAGAAACGACTGGAGATGGAGCTTGAGGGGTTGCCGGTTGAACCGGTTCAGGGGTTTCCCACTCGTCGTCCTCTCCCCATTCATCATCGCGGCTCAGATCGGGTTCAAAGTCCATCTGAGATTGAAAGTCATCAAATCCTTGTTTAATCCGACTGACCCATTTTTCGGCACGTTCGGTAAAGCTTTTGACTTCACCAACTGGGGGTTCTGTCTCGGTTGTCGGGGGTTCGGGCGATCGCTCTAAACGGCTTTGTAACTGAAGCAGTAGTTGAGTTTGTTGCTTGAGTTGACTTTGCAATTGGGAAAGGGCAGCCTCGCTATCCGTTGCTGGGGCTGGAGTTTGGCTCGGTAAGCGCCCGATTTCTGCTGCAACTTGGTTGAGTTGGGTTTGCAGTTGACTTAATTGGGGAAGAATATCGCCAGGAGTTTGGGGAACAGGTAAGGATTGTAACTGTTCGTTGACGTGAACAATGGAGTTGAGTAACTCCGTTGATTGGCAACCGAGCCGTTCTAAGGTAGTTTCTAGGCTTTGCAGTTGGCTGGATGCAGTGTTTAATTGGCTCAGATCCAGGCGATCGATTTGTGTTTGTAAGGCTTCTTTCCAGGTACTGAGACTGTCCTGAAATTCACTAAAACTTTGATCCAGATGCTCTTGGAGTCTGCTATATTGCCCGCGCAGTTCGGCTAGATCGCTGTCTACGTCTTGCTTAAAGGTTTTGACTTCACTAGAGATTTCGGTTAACTGGGATTCTAAAGATTGTAGTCTCTCTTCAGTGGGGAGGCGATCGATCCGTTGTAGAATCTGGGCTAAGGATTCGAGAACATAATTAGATTGATTGCGAAGTTGGGCTAACTCTTCTTCCATACTCTTAAAATCTAGGGTTTCTAAAACCGATAAACGGTTCATTAAGTTAGTTTCAACTCTACTCAGCCCTTGTTCCCACTGTCGAGGGTTGATTTCACTCCCTAGGGAAAGCACCACTGCGCGTAAAGATTCAATCTCTTCAGAAAGGGTAGCTTGCAGTTGCGGCAGATCCGTTTGTCGATCCTGCTGATACTGTGCAGCCAGACGTTGACGGTTAATTAGATTGAGAAACAGAGACAAAGACATCGGGGTGGCGACAAAAACCACTTTTTCCAGAAGCATAGCAAACCCAGCTCCCACCACCGAGGCGACAATAGACACAGATTCAGCAATTTCCGTCCAATGGCGGTTTTCCACCGTTGGCTTGTTGTTCGACATAGCAAGATCCCCATTTCTGGATCTAGTGTAGTCTTTCTTGTGAAAGGTCTGAAGAGGTATCTTTGCGATCTTATACAATCCCGAATATTGAGTAAGAATAAGGAATCGCTGTTGGGTAACTATAATAGGGACTCTGATCGATGATGGGGTCGTAATTGCTCTCGAATCGAGTTACTGTATTGCATGGGGGTCTGATTGATTTTGTGGTAACTTCTATCAAACCCTCTCCTTGCATCCTTTTCAAGTTTTTTGTCCTGTACTGAGCTTTGGCAAGGTCGAACCCCATTTTCGCGCAGCGCCAGGGCCGCATATTTCAAAGTGGTGGATTTCCTACTGCCCGCCACTGCGTTACATCAGGCATTTCCCCGACCGTGTTTCACCCACTCTAATATTTTTGTCTGGTATGAGCTTAATTCCATTAGTTTGCATCATGAAGCGTCTTTTAAAATTATACTTCAACTGCAAGCGCTTCACACCTCATAGTTTTAATTGTCGTCTCCCTCGACAATATAATAGACATCTCCTAGAATTAGGCTGAAACCCTAATGGGCAAAACGATATCTCGGAACCAATAACCCCTTGCATCAAGTGCTTCTGATCAAATGGCTTATAGGCGCTGTAGCACGGGCTGTAGAACCCGGATGCAAGATGGACACAGCTCTAGTCCTTCATGGAAACCAAGGCATTGG
>NZ_JAGHZH010000007.1:0-4676 GCF_017746885.1 Roseofilum sp. SBFL
AAATGGGGCATTTTTTCAATTACCACTCTCACCCACTTGCCATAGGTTTGAGGCACTTCCTTTCTCATTGCCTCCACCTCTTCATTACTCCTGTACCTCTTCATTCTCTCTCAATTCTTAAAATCATTCACTTGTAAGATCTCCCTATCCCCCCATCCCCAAGCGCTGTATTCCTTATAACGTCTATACTCTAGACTCATTTTTACCCCTTAAGTTCTGCAACTTATGCCTGAAACAATAACCATTAAACCTTCTCCCCCAAGCCATTATGTCTACCCCCCACCGTCAAGCCAACCAATATGTCCGAGAACTTCTAGAACAGAACCGCCTAACGGAACTCTCAGACAAACTGCTACCCAACCCTAAACCCTTACCCCGCAAATTTCGCGGAGCATTTCGCCTCAGTCGTCAACGGGTAGAACAGCATTGGAAGCAACTGGAGACTCTCCCAGAAACCCAAGCCAATTTATTAGATGGGCAAACGCTCTCTCAACTGGAAACTTATCAGTATAATATTGAAAACTTTATCGGTACAGTGAAACTTCCGGTGGGTATTGCTGGCCCCCTGCGGGTGAATGGACTGTTTGCTCAAGGGGATTATCATGTGCCTTTAGCCACTACTGAAGCAGCGCTAGTCGCCTCCTATTCGCGGGGATGCCAACTAATTTCCGAGGTAGGAGGATGTCAAGCATTATTACTCAATGAAGCGGTCAACCGCACTCCTGGATTTGCGTTTAGTACCTTGCAAGAGGTGGGCTTATTTTTGGCTTGGGTGGTAGGGGAACAGGAAACCTTTAAGCAAGAAGCAGAACAAACCACGCGCTACGGAAAACTAATCGATACTCGAATTACGGTAGAAGGCAATCATGTTTATCTGGATTTTCAGTTTACGACGGGGGATGCAGCGGGTCAAAATATGGTGACTTTGGCGACGGATGTCATTTGTCAGTATATCCTCAGCCAGAGTCCTGTGGCTCCCCAATATTGGTTTATTGAGGCTAATTTATCGGGGGATAAAAAGGCCAGCGCCCAATCATTTTCTGGAGTGCGCGGTAAAAAAGTAACAGCGGAAGTAAAAATACCAGCTAACTTAGTTGCCCAACGGTTGCACACCACTCCAGAACAAATGGTGAACTATTGGCGGATGTCAGCTTTGGGGGGAACGATGAGTGGGACGATAGGGATTCAAGGGCATTATGCCAATGGGTTGGCGGCGTTGTATATTGCTTGTGGTCAGGATGCCGCTTGTGTGGCGGAGTCTGCGGTGGGGGTAACGCGGTTTGAGTTAACCCTAGAGGGGGATTTATATGCGGCGGTGACGTTGCCAAATCTAATTGTGGGTACGGTAGGAGGAGGTACGGGGTTACCCAGTCAGCAGGCTTGTTTGCAGATTTTGGGGTTAGCGGGTGCGGGTAAGGCAAGGGCGTTTGCCGAGATGTGCGCGGGGTTGGCGTTGGCGGGAGAGTTGTCGATTATTGGGGCATTGTCTGCGGGAGAGTTTGTGCAGGCTCATGCTCGGTTGGCGCGGGAGCGTTGAAGAAGGACGGGGGGATGGGGAGACGCGGGGATGTGGTAGACTTTTGAGAACACTAGCCTCTTTGTTGAAGTAGAGGTAACTAAATTGTTTCGGCTGTCGCCGACCTGAAAATTATTAATTGTTAGATTGTTAATTTTAATTGCTCATGAGTTCTTCCACGTTAGTCGAATTGGCCCAGAAAACACGACAAGGGGCGCGTCAGTTAGCTGGATTGACGACAGAAGAGAAAAATCAGGCTATTGAGGCGATCGCCAAATCCTTAGAACAGGCTCTACCCGAAATTTTAGCAGCGAACCAAGCCGACTGTGAAGCGGCGATCGCCGCAGGCATTGCTAAACCCCTCTATCATCGTCTGAAATTGGATGAAACGAAGTTGAAAGGGAATATCGCTGGGGTGCGGGATGTACAAAAGTTACCCGATCCGGTGGGGACGGTTGAGATTCATCGAGAGTTGGATGAGGGTTTGGTTCTGAAACGGATCAGTTGTCCGTTGGGGGTTTTGGGGGTGATTTTTGAAGCGCGTCCTGAAGCAGCAATCCAGATTTCTACGTTGGCGATTAAGTCGGGAAATGGGGTGATTCTCAAGGGTGGAAAGGAAGCGATTCAGTCGTGTGAGGCGATTGTCAAGGCGATTCGACAAGGGTTATCGAAAACGGCGGTTAGCCCGGATGTGGTACAACTTTTGACCACCCGCGAAGAAACGGTGGCGCTGTTGAAGTTAGACCCATATGTGGATTTGATTATTCCTAGGGGTTCTAATTCTTTTGTCCGGTTTGTCCAGGAGAATACGAATATTCCCGTGTTGGGTCATGCCGATGGTATTTGTCACCTCTATCTGGATGAATCTGCGGATCTGGAAAAGGCGATCGCCATCACGGTCGATGCCAAAACCCAATATCCGGCTGCCTGTAATGCCATCGAAACCCTCTTAGTGCATCGCTCCTGCGCTCCGCAGATTCTTCACCCAGTTGCCCAAGCGCTACAAGATAAAGGGGTGAAATTACTTGGAGATGATGCAACGTCTGAAGGGTTAGGTATTCCCGCAGCCACAGAAGCGGATTGGTCTACAGAGTACAGCGATCTGATTTTAGCGATTAAACAGGTAGACTCTCTAGAGGAGGCAGTGGATCATATTAATACCTATGGATCGAAGCATACAGATGCGATCGTTACCGAAAACCCCCAAGCCGCGCAACTCTTCCTAAATCAAGTTGATGCTGCTGGCGTTTATCATAACTGTTCTACTCGCTTTGCCGACGGGTTCCGCTATGGTTTTGGTGCAGAAGTTGGCATCAGCACCCAACAAATGCCCCCACGCGGCCCTGTAGGATTAGAAGGGTTAATCACCTATAAATATCAAGTTACCGGTAACGGTCATATTTCCACTACCTACACTGGAGTGAATGCCAAACCCTTTACCCACAAAGAGCTAGGGTAGGGAGATAGGGAGATAGGAGGACACAAAAACGTAACAATTACTCCCTATTCCCCATTCCCTATTCCCTATTCCCCATTCCCCATTCCCTAACCATGACACAATCAATTCAACCCCCTGAAGAAACTATAATCCCTGACTCCTTGGGGTCTAAATCTAAATTTTCCTTTTCCTGGCAAATTGGGTTTACCGTGGTTATGTTTGGGTTTATGTACTTGCCCATTGCCGTCTTAGCCTTTTATAGTTTTAACCAATCTGCTTATAGTGCCAATTGGAAAGGGTTTACTTTTGATTGGTACATGAAGCTGTTCTCGGATGCCAGAATCCTATCCTCTCTGCAAAATAGCTTAATTGTTGCGTTTTGTGCCGTCGGTGCTTCAGCAATTTTGGGAACCCTGATGGCAGTGGGATTAGCCAAATATAAATTCCGAGGGAAATCCCTGTATTTGGGAGTATCTTATTTACCTTTGATTATTCCCGATATTGCGATCGCTGTTGCCACCCTTGTCTTCCTGGCTGTCTTTGCCATTCCCCTCAATCTGTGGACAATTGTAGCCGCCCACATCGTCTTTTGTCTCGCCTACATTGCCCTCGTCGTCTCCACCCGACTCGCTGATTTAGATCCGCATCTGGAAGAAGCAGCCCTAGACTTAGGCGCAACCCCCTTTAACGCCTTTATGCAAGTCCTCTTGCCCCAGTTATTACCGGGTATCGTCTCCGGTTGCCTCCTCGCTTTCGTCCTCAGTATGGATGATTTCCTCATTGCCAGTTTCACCGCAGGCAGTGGTTTTAACACCCTGCCCATGGAAATCTTTAGCCGTATCCGAACCGGCGTAAAACCCGATATTAACGCCTTAAGCGTAATCCTGATTGTTATGTCCGGATTAGTGGCATTCCTGGCAGAATTTTGGCGCTATAAGAGTGAAAAATAAACGGGAGTTAATTAACCTCTAGTTGTTACTCTGATTTTCTGGAGGAGGCGGTAATAAGGGTTGAAGTGATTGCAATACCGCAGGAAGATTAGGGGTCGAGATGGACGTTACCATCCATCCCTCCCATTCAGAACCGTGCATGAGACTTTCACCTCACACGGCTCCTGGCAAAATCAGTCCTTGTCATGGATACGGTTAAGACTTCCATCGCTGGTCGTCTTTTTATCGTGACAATGCTTATGTAACAATTGAAGGTTCTTTAGTTCATCCTTTCCGCCAAGAGACTTCGGGATTATGTGGTCTACTTCAGTTGGGTCTGTATCTGAAAAGTACATTCCGCAATAGTTACATTTACCATTTTGTTTGCTTAGGAGTTTCGTCACCCTTGTAGGGGTTCCGATGTAACTTCCCCTGCGTTTACTCCAATAAACCCAATCTCCATCGTATGGGGATTTTTCCGACCGAACCCATGTATGTCGTTTGATGAGCGTTTCTCTGTGGGTCAAGAGGCGATGACCTTCTTCTTCCCTTGTTTGAAACGTCCATTTTCCGTCTTTCCCATGGCTGAAGTATTTCCTCAGTTTCTGGTAACTGGCTTTGCCGGTTCTGCTTACCGTCCATGCTCTAAGTCTTTGCCCTTAAGGGGTGACAAGGAGGCTAAAAACTAGACTGTATAAGGGATAGAGCCTGTAGCCCTTGGGGAAAAAACCACCGCTTATGAGGTTTGCACTCCATTAATTCTTCAGCTAAAGAAGAGCCACATTGGAAGGAG